>CAZHGM010000017.1:0-16635 GCA_964532145.1 uncultured Candidatus Saccharibacteria bacterium
TGGTGATGTGCCAAATGACGGTGGCGCCATGGCGGCTTTCTCATGGAAATATTCAGAATCAAAACCGGTTGCGATAACAGTAATAATCAGCTCATCCTCTATCTCCGGTTTCAGAGTAGCACCAAAAATGATGTTGGCGTCAGGTGCCACTGCTGCAGTGATAATCTCGGCAGCCTCCTGAATCTCACTCATGCTCATGTCGTAGCCGCCCGTCACATTAAACAGGACTCCCTTTGCCCCGTCGATAGAAACTTCGATAAGCGGTGATTCAATAGCTTGCTGAGCTGCTTTCGAGGCGCGGTCTTCACCACTTGCACGCCCAATACCCATGAGGGCGCTGCCTGCATTGCTCATAATTGCCTTAACATCGGCAAAGTCCAGGTTGATCAAACCATGCTCGGTAATCAGCTCTGAAATGCCCTGTACGCCCTGTCGCAACACATCATCAGCAATTTTGAATGTCTCAAGCAGTGGCGTACGCCTGTCAATCGTCTGAAGCAGTCGATCATTTGGTATGGTAATGAGTGTATCCACCTGTCGTCCCAGTTGGTTTATGGCCCAATCAGCATTACTTCGACGTTTTTCACCTTCAAAGCTAAACGGCTTTGTCGCTACACCGACAGCAAGGATGTCAAGTTCACGAGCGATATTAGCAACGACATGGCTTGCTCCAGAACCGGTACCCCCACCAGCACCCATTGTGACGAATACCATATCAGCTCCTTCAAGCGCCTTTTTTATCTCATCGCGCGACTCTTCGGCTGATGCCTGCCCTACAGCAGGATCCGCACCTGCTCCAAGCCCGCGAGTCGTCTCACGGCCGATGTGAATCTTTACGTCTGCTTTTGAGTTATGGAGAGCCTGCGCATCGGTATTGATAGCAATAAACTGCACCCCAGTTAACCCTGCCTCTTTCATGCGGTTCACTGCTGAGCCACCGGCTCCGCCAACACCGACGACTTTTATCGTCGCAAATGTTTGAATGTCACTTGGTTTTACTTCAGGCATGTATTCCCCTTGCTTTGTTCACAATAAGTATACATTGCTTTTTTGCTTGTGCCAAGGATGTGTGCAGCAAATCATCGTCAAAACTGCTGAACACAAATTATGTACGAAACTTACGGAACACCCCTGTTATTTTGCTGACAGCATTCCCGATATTTACTGATGGTTTTGATGATTCTCCGCTATCCACACGTGGGTTTGAACCGTGTGTTTGTGCCTCTAAATCAACCAACATCAGACCAACTGATGTTGCCCAGGCAGGATTTGCGACCTTGTCAGACACGCCAGCGAATTCAGGCATATGCCCGACACGAGCGCTGAGTTGAAGGGCCTGCTTGGTGTATTCCGCGATACCAGCTAAGTTTGCGCCACCGCCCGTCAGAACAGCACCCCCCGGTAGTTTTGCTGCTCGACCGATACTTTTCAGCTCTTTATTAATTAGTTCGAAGATCTCTTCCAGTCGAGCATCAACGATCATGTCAATATCGTTAATGGTAAATTCGTGTAGTTTGCCATTCATTTTGACGCTTATCGTTTGCCTGGAGTCTTTCCGCATTACCGGTACTGCCACCGCATGTTGAAGCTTCACCTGCTCGGCAATATCTAAATCTGTCTTGAGCCCGATTGCCAGGTCGTTCGTGATATTGACACTACCGACAGGCAATACGGCGACATGCTGTAAATCGCCTTCTTCGTAGACGGCAATGTTCGTCGTCGTTCCTCCGAGGTCGACGAGCACAACACCATTTTCGGTCTGTTGGTCACTAACCACAGCACGTGCCGCCGCGAGACCAGCAAGTACTGTTGCACGCGGGGTAGTTTCAGTCATTTCACAGGCTTTATGAAGATTCTTTAGATGAGGGCCAAGTGCCGTAATCACATGTGCATCAACCTCAAGTCGTACTCCCGTCATACCGATCGGATCTTTGATATTATCCTGTCCATCCAGCTGATAACTTCGCGGCGTTACTTCAAGAATTTCACGATTTGCAGGTAGCTGCACAACAGTAGCCGCCTCTTCGACACGCTCAAGATCCTCATGAGTAATCTCGTGGCCACTTGCACCAACCGCGATAACACCTCTCGAGCTCATACCAATGATGTGCGAGCCATTCACACTGACAGTTGCAGCATGAATCTGGTTTCCGCTCATTCGTTCAGCTTGCTCAAGTGCCTTATCTATCGCGCTTGCCGCGTTGACAAGGTTAACAACCGTCCCTTTACGCATACCGCTATTAATGCATTCACTGACACCAGTAATTGTTGGCTGGGCCTGAGCGCCCTCTACATGACCGACGACACAACGAACATATGTGGTACCGACATCAAGTCCAACAGCATAACGACCATTTTCTTGCATAGCGCTATTATACCTGCTCATGCTTATTTTGAGTAGCGGTCAGGATTTCAGCCCCATTTTCCGTTATAAGAACCGTGTGCTCAAAATGCGCGCTCGGTTGCCCATCGCGCGTACGAATCGTCCACCCATCTGGATCCATAACAACCTGCTCGGTGCCGAGGTTTGCCATCGGTTCTATTGCGATAGTCATACCGGCATGAAGCATCGGGCCGTCACCAGGAACGCCGTAATTTGCAATATCTGGTTCCTCATGCAGCTGATGTCCTACGCCATGTCCGACGAGGTCGCGCACAATCCCGTAGTGATGGATATCCAAAACACGCTGAACGGCCGCGCCAATATCCCCTGTTGTGACACCATCGTGCACTGCTGCAATTCCCGATAACAGTGATCTTTTCGTTTCTGCTACCAACTGCTGAACTTTAGGCTCAGCCGCACCCACGAGAATCGTCCGAGCGCTATCAGTCACCATGCCTCGGTACGTTACCCCAAAATCCAGACTGATAATATCGCCTGCACGCAGCACGTAGCTGCTAGGAATGCCGTGGACAACTTTATCATTTGTCGAGATACAAATCACATCGGGAAACCCATGATACCCCTTGAAGGGTGCATGGCCACCGAGTGCTTTTAGCTCTCGGGATGCCATATCAGCTAGCTCACGTTCAGAAATACCGGGCGCTGCTGCCTGTTCCAGTGTGTCGAGAACCGTCGCCAACATCTGGCCACTCTCCCGCATACCGGCCAACTCGACAGCTGTTTTGACACGCGTAAACACCTACACCAACTCCCGTGCCGCTAACTCATCAACGATTTTGTCATGTATCTGACCAGCTGTGCCATTGCCATCGAGATGGATAATTGGTACATGGTCATCGGCAAATATGCCGAGTACTGGATACATTTTTTGGCGATAGATAGCCATACGCCGTGCAATCGTCTCGGGCGTGTCCTCCATACGAGCACGCTTTTCGAGCCGCTGAGTGATGACGCTTTCGGGCACCTCAAGTACGATGACAACATCAATGCTTTGATTGTTCTTTTCCATATACCCAGCCAACCATTCCGCCTGGTCTTTTGTACGAGGAAAGCCATCGACAATGATGTTATGGTATGCGTTAGCACGTGCGTCCTGGATTGCTTTATCAAACACTTCATACGTGAGATCATCACTCACTAGCTCGCCGGATTTCAGCACAGCAATCACTTCGGGATCACTGCTTTCGCGTAGCATCTCACCAGTGCTAAGCCATTTCCATCCCATCCGTACAGCGAGCATTTGGCCCTGCATACTCTTACCGGCACCAGTCGGTCCAAAGAAAATTATCAAAGGATCACCCTTTCTGTCATTATGTTACGTCTTATTGTAACTTTTCTTTGACAAGTTTAGCAATCAGCGCACCATCAGCTGCGTTTCCGGTTTTTGCTTTAACCGCCCCGATAACCCGACCCATGTCTTTCATGCCCTCGGGTTTTATTTCGTCTATAGCAGCATCAACCACGGCCATAATGTCAGTTTCGCTCATTTGTTCGGGCAAATAGGCAGCAAGGATTCCTTTTTCAGCGCGTTCTTTCGCGGCCGACTCAGCGTTACCACCACGTTCAAATAGTGCTGCGGCTTCATCGCGTTTCTTACACTCACGAGCAATCAGTTGCTCTATTGCGGCGTCATCCAATCCACTGTCTCGCAGTTTCTTGGCAACTTCTTCGTTTAGGATCGCCGCCTTAAGGCCTTGGATGGTTTGGGTCTTTAACGTATCACGAGCAAGCATCGCTGATTTTAGATCAGCGTTGATCGTGTCCTTCAGGGTATTCACTTTAGTAGCCTTTAGCGCACACCGAGGCGCATTTTCATCATTTTGTCTGCTTTACGGGCGCGACGGACGATGGCTTTTTTACGGCGCTCAACCTTGCTCACAGGTTTTTCAAAACGCTGCATGCTTTTTGCAGTTGATAATACGCCGCTCTGCAGGACTTTGCGGTTAAATCGGCGAATCAAATTCTCATTCGCCTCTTTGTCATCTTTACGGGTAACTTGAATCATACTCGAAACATCTTAACAGAAATATAACAGAGATACAACCCTACTGATATAAGTCGAGCGGCACATACATTACACGACCATCACTATAAAGCTTCCATCCTGAGTAGTTGCCCCTCAACCGTACGTCGTCCTTGCCATTCGTTGATAGTAAGCTCGATCCAGATTGTCACCATATCACCGATTACTGCCGTAAATTCATCAGCTTTATTAAAAGCGATGACTTGAAATGTTTTATCGCGGGTGTCTGCCAGCGTATATTTGACGTGTTGCCCACTATCACCCATCGTGCGTCGTCCGATCACTTCGACAGGAGTGATCGAGAACACAGGACTTGGGTTGCCATGACCATACGGCTCAAGACGCGCAATATCACCTACGAGCTGCTCCGTACATTCACTAAAACCCTTGAGTGTAATATCTGCATTCGGCAGCAAATACTGTAGTTGGTTGCTCAGTTTAAGCGATGTATAATAATTATTCACCGCCAATCGCCAATTGCTAATTTCTTTCGTTTGTAGTGTTACGCCAGCCGCGAGTTTGTGACCTCCACCTTTGATAAGATGTTTTTCGGTCGCCCGGATCGCCTCCACTGCCGAAAAGTCCCCATAGCTCCTGGCCGACCCTTTCGCCGTGCCATCAGGCAGCTCCTGCAGTACAAACGTCGGTTTGTGATATTTTTCGAGTAATTTTGCGGCCACAATACCGATTATGCCGTGACTCCACGACGGATCACTAACGATAAGTACCGGATCGTTTACATCCGATGCGATTTCGGCTGCTGAGAGAAAGATCCGGTTCTGCTCAGTACGACGCTGCTGGTTCATCGTCTCAAGCTGCTCGGCAATCTCAAGCGCCCTGCCGGGATCAGTTTCACGCAACAGATCAAGACTTAATTGAGCTGTTTCCAGCCGTCCGGCCGCATTGAGCCGCGGCCCCAAGCCAAAACCAAGCGATCGAGCATTTACCTCGCTCGGTTTTACTCGACTCACTGCCATCAATGCCCGCAGTCCTGGTCGGCGCGTTTTTTTCAGCACCTCCAGCCCCCAGCGAACATTAGCGCGGTTTTCGTCGATCAGACTCACCACATCACATACCGTACCGAGCGCCACAAGATCAAGCAGCCATTTTTCCTGACCGTCTGGCAAACCGTCCAATTTTGTTTGCAATGCTTGCACCAATTTAAACGCTACCCCGACGCCAGCGAGATCTAAGAATGGATAGACTTTGGATTTTGGATCTTGGATTTTGTAAGATACATCATGAGACGCTGCAGTATTCATACAGCGTTTAGGATTGATCACCGCGACAGCATCCGGCATGGTATCAGCTACCGTGTGATGATCAGTCACAATAACATCTACGCCAAGTTCATTGGCACGTCGTATTTCATCAAAGCTCAAGCTCCCGCAATCCACCGTTACGATCACGTCAGCACCATTCTCAGAAATAGTTTCAACCGCCTTCTTGCTCAGGCCATAGCCTTCGACAAAACGATTGGGGATAAACGCATCTGCCTTGAACCCAAAGGCTGCAAATGCGTCGAGTAGTACCGTTGTAGCAGTAAGCCCGTCGATATCGTAATCGCCATAAATGATAATCTGCTGCTTCTTTTTATGCGCCGTAATCAATCGTTTAACCGCCTTGTCCATGTCCGGCAGCAAGAACGCATCGTGTTTATACTGCTCATATTTTGGATCGAGAAAGGCACTACGCTTATCGGTAGTGTCGTAACCTCGTGCAATCAAAATCTCACGAATGATATTCTCGTGAGATGTGGCCACGTGCTATTCCTGGGTACGTTTTTTATTATTGTGGTGTTGCTGAGACTTGATAACAATGCTTTGCAGCTCTTTAAAAATCGTGAAATGCTTATTTGTGCTGTAGATTTTAGTATTACCCTGCTTTTCGGATGTCAAAAAGCCTACTTTTTCGAGCTTTTTTAGCTCACGCTGGATGTTGCCCGGATCTTCTTTAATCAGCTTGGCGAGTCCCCTTACATGCGTGCGAAAGTCAGGATATTTCGCATATACGACTATGATTTTACGACGAACACGTGACGTGATGAATACATCTAGCATGGGACCCTCTATCTCTCCCTGAAGCATTATTTAGTATTTGGTGTTGATAATTATTCTACATTTATTCAGCAGACAGCACAAGCCCTCAGCCGTCATATTACCGCCAATTAAGCACAATATCATTGATAAGCGTAACAATTTCGTCGTGCGAAGGCACTTCGTTATCTTCGTAGTAATGATCTGTCCCCATGAAATTATCGGTCACACCCAGCACATGAACTTCGTCCGCCAGCATATGCATTCGATCCATTGCGTCAACAGACGATATAACTGCAGCCGTGATAAGTTTTTTTACTTTTATCGGCTTCAAGAAGTCTGCCACTGATGCAAGGCTCGCGCCTGTCGACAAGCCGTCCGACACCATAATAACGTTTTTGCCATACAACATCTGCGGATCAGCAATCCCACCCGCACTGAGGATATAATTTATTTCTGAGCTCACAACCCGCTTTTGATCTTCGAGATAACCATGAAACTCAGCATAATATTCTTCTATTTCACCCACCGAAAATTTACCGTTATACGTGAACCGCCCGCTTTGATTTAATGAGCCAAACGTGATGTTTTCACCCGGAATGTCTATATCTTCAATCAGCATTATCGTAAGCAGCGAATGAATACTTGCAGCAATCTGCTGACCCACCAAGACAGAGCCTTCACTGACGCACAGTACGATACAATCCTCATACCGGTACTGCATGAGCTCCAACGCTAATTTATAACCTGCTTCCGCACGTGATGCGTAGTACATACGCTTAGTATAGCCGCAACCTCACGTATAATAAACATGATGAACTATTACGAGGTAGTACCGCTTAAAATCGTCCATGGGAGCCAGAGCGTCCTGACGTATGAGTCGGACAGCTCCTATGCTATCGGCTCAATCGTACACGTCCCTGTCGGCCGACAGGACGTCGCCGGCATCATAACTGCTGAGGTACCTCATCCGAACTTCGCTACAAAACCAATAATCAAGCTGCTCGAGTCTCACGCATTGCCGAAGCCGCTCCTCCAGCTCGCCGACTGGATAGCACCTTACTACATGACTCATCCTGTGATCGTATGGCAGGCCATTCTACCAAAAGGGCTTGGCAAAACCCGTCGTGTTCGTACTCAAAAGCAAGACCACCCCAAGAGAATTCGAACACATATTATACTCAACGATGGTCAACAGATGGCACTAGCTACTATTTCCTCCCGCCCTTCTGGCACAACGCTACTTCATGGCATTACCGGCTCCGGCAAAACACAGCTCTACATCGAGCTTGCAAAATCCACGATAGCAGCTGGTCGTTCCGTCATAATTCTCGTACCGGAAATTGCCCTCACCTCTCAACTTATCGCCGAATTTACACCACATTTTCCTGACCTGCATGTCACGCACTCAACCATGACAGAATCCGCGCGACACCAGGTGTGGCAGTCACTGCTTGGCGCCACGACCCCGAAGTTGGTTATCGGGCCGCGTTCCGCGCTCTTTAGCCCCGTACCTGATCTCGGACTGATCGTTATTGACGAGTGCCATGAGCCGTCATTCAAGCAAGAACAGTCACCTCGATACTCGGCGCTAAGGGCTGCGGCGAGGCTTGCCCAGCTGGCGCAGGCCCGTCTTATCCTTGGTAGCGCCACCCCCAATGTCACTGATTATTATCTCGCCAAACAAACAAATGCCGCAATCGTCCGACTTGCCAGACCAGCAAGACCTAGCACTATTACACCGAACGTGACGCTTGTCGATATGACAAAGAAGTTGAATTTTACCAAAAACAACCTGTTTTCCAGCCCTATGATTGCCGCTATGCAAACGACGCTCGAGTCAGGTCATCAAGTGCTACTGTTCCACAACCGCCGCGGTACTGCGCCCAGCACGCTCTGCGAGCAGTGCGGCTGGCAAGCGATGTGCAGCCGCTGCTTTGTGCCGCTGACGCTGCACGCCGATACTTTTTCGCTTCGGTGCCACATATGTAACCGGTCTGAGCGTGTCCCCACGTCATGCCCTGATTGTGGTGAAGCCAATATCATCCATAAAGGTATCGGTACGAAGCTCATTGACGAAGAGGTGAAAAAGCTATTCCCGCAGGCCCGCATTGCGCGCTTCGACGGTGACAGCAAAGCAGACGCCACACTCGAAAAACAGTACCAATCCCTGTACGACGGAGATATTGATATTATCATCGGCACACAAGTCGTTGCTAAAGGCCTCGACCTGCCGAAGCTTCGGATGGTGGGCGTACTCCAGGCCGATGCAGGATTGAGCATGCCGGATTATATTGCACCTGAGCGTACCTTTCAGCTCCTAGCACAAGTCTGCGGCCGTGTCGGACGTAACGAGTATCAGAGCCAGGTCGTCGTCCAAAGTTATCAGCCAAATCATCCAAGTGTCCAGTGCGGTATTACGAGCAATTACGATGCATTCTATGAGACAACCCTGCAAGAACGCAAACGCGCTCATTTTCCACCTTTTACCCATCTCATGAAACTTATTTGTATATATAAAACCGAATCCGCCGCAGTCGCCCATGCCAAACAGCTGGCAAATACTATTCGTGCATCCGCCCCGAAACATGTGGAGATTCTTGGCCCCACCCCAGCATTTTATGAGCGAGTCCGTGACACCTACCGCTGGCAAATTATCATTAAAAGTCCTATACGCGGAGATATTGTCAAACTACTTGATCTCATCCCGCCAACTCACTGGCAGTACGAGCTTGATCCAGTTAGTTTACTTTGAGTGAAGCATTACAGCACTGTACGTGATAACATTTCATCAACGCCGGCCACGATAGTTTTACCGTTAGTGGGAGCATCCGCATTTCGTCCCATAGATGTATCCCTGTAAGTAACTATGCCACCATTATTAAACTCATATGTCGCCTCAATCATGCCCTTCTCACCCCCAAGAGTTCTGACATTAATAGTTCCCGATAGCTTACTTGCGAAGGTCTTGGGGTCGTTCAGAAAGCTTTTCATACCCTCAGGTGTTATCTCCGCGCTCCTAAAATCATCGGATGGGTTTTGAAGTGTAATGAAGGTAGAGTTGTCTGCGCCTTCACTACCCCGATACTTCAGTACAGATACTGAAATGATTGAGCCATTGCTTGATAGTTTAAGATCAAAATCGACTGCGTCTGGGCCGTCTTGTGAAACTGCCTTCAACGATAGATGGCCATCACCTTTATTTACCTCATATCTGCCCTGGCTAATCCCATCAAACACCCCCTCTACGCGATCTTTCATTCCGGCTTGTATTCCTCGGAATTCCTCAGAAGAAAGCTGGACCCCATCGCTGGCTAATTGTTCAGGTGAGGCGCCTCCTACACAACCACTCAAGCCTCCTGCAAGCAACGCGCCAGCAGCTACAGCGCCGACCCCTTTCTTTATTTTCTTGGCATAATCAATAGTTCCATGTTTTTCGAGGAGCGGCATTCTTTCACGCATGTTGATGATCCTTTTTATTTTTCTTCTAATATTCCTCTGTAAGAGTAGCAATAATATTATGTTTTGTCAATACTTACGCTGTCCGGATAAATCGGAATATAGAACTTTGTTGTTACACCCAAGAACCACTACTTACTTTTGTATTGATACTAAAGTAACAAAGCAACAAGTCGCTACTCCTTGTGTCTTGGGGAAATGCTGTAAGACCACACAATCGTCTGCAAAACTTAGTCGATAGAAGCGCTCTGGTAATTAACATTTCTGTTCTTTACGGATATGGGGTCTGAGGCATCCGCAATCATCTGAAGGGAGGAATACAGTCTAGTAAAGAATAATGCATGGCAACTCAGTCGTTTCATCAGTAACTTATGAATTATTATGAAACGACCGGCCAGCGGGAGTCTTGCTATGCCCTTACTCTGACAACTGAGCTTCTCGAGATGATGAGGACCGCCTCGGGAGCTTTGTTCCTTTCAATCATGAAAGTAAGGGCTAGTGCTTAATCACAACACCCCATCTCATCTGTTATACTATTGTCAGTATGGCCACTCGAAACGACATCATTACCCTGCCCCATGCTGATTTACGCAAAAAATCTGCTCGAGTACACGTCGTAACAGATGAGATACTACAGCTCATCAACGACATGAAATCAGCGGCACTTGACTGGGAAAACTCACGCCCGCACGAAGTTGCCGTTGCACTCGCGGCGGTTCAAATCGACCGATTGGAACGAGTTGTAATCGTCCGCGCTGATTTCGACGACAAAAAGAATCAAGAATTTGTCGCCCTTATTAATCCTGAAATCGTCAAAAAAGAGGGCAAGCCTATCGTCATACAACCAGAAGGCTGTCTTAGCGTTAAAGATATCTACGGCAACGTACCGCGTTATCCGAAAGTCCGTGTTAAGGCCACGACAGTTGACGGCCAAGAAGTCCGTATCAAGGCTGAAGGATTCATGTCTATGTTGCTACAGCACGAAATTGATCATACCAACGGCATTACCTTCATTGATCACATTGATCACGACAAAAACGCATTTTCAATTTTAAACGCAGCCGGTGAGCTGGAAAGTATTGGTTACGACGATGTCCTCGCGCGTGGTATTTTTCGGCAATGAACGCTTAGTTAGCGGTCTAAAGCACACTGAAACACCGATCCTTCGCGGGCTCATTGAGCGTGGGTACGAGGTGGCGGCTATCGTCGCAAGCCACACCGATGCCACTTCCCGTAATGCTCGCCGTCTCGAGGTGGCATCGATAGCTGAGGAATATCATATCCCCCTTCTAACCCCTAAAAGACCTGGTGACATCGAACAAGAGCTCAAAAACTTCAAAGCAGACTTCGCAGTATTGGCCGCCTACGGCAGGATCATTCCCCAACGAATCATAGATGTATTCAGCCCCATCGGCATCATCAATATCCACCCTTCACTGCTTCCAAGGCACCGCGGACCGACGCCGATTGAGACAACGATCCTGGCGGGCGATACAGTTGCTGGCGTCAGTATAATGCAACTAACAAAGGGCATGGATGAAGGTGCTGTCTACGGCCGAGTTGAATGTCATCTCAATGGCAATGAGACAAAGTTTGAGCTATATGATCAGCTGAGTAAACTAGGCTCAGAACTCTTTTTTGAACTTCTACCAGGTATTCTTTCTAGCTGCATATCCGCAGAACCGCAGCAAATTGATGGTGTTTCTTACACAACATTAATTCAAAAACAAGACGGTATAATCGACCCTAAAACAGATGCAGCTGAGGTAATTAACCGCAAAATTCGTGCTTACCTGTCCTACCCCAAAACCAAGCTTTGTTACCAAAATAGTGATGTGATTTTAACTGCGGCAAAAGTTGTCGAAATGCCTCTCGATCACGAGCTTGTGATCCCCTGCAAAGACAATACCTACCTACTGGTCGAATCACTCATCGCGCCAAACGGCAAATCAATGTCAGGCAGTGCCTATTTGCGAGGCTTGGCAAATAGACTTAAAGACTGACAGACTGAGAGACTGAAAGATTCAAAACCTAGCGTAAGGATTTAATGAGAGCTGCCAACATCTTTCCGACCTCCGCGGCCAAATCAAGCTGTTTTTCAATGTTAATATTATATAGCTTATTGGCTAAAAGTAATTGAGTTTCAATCTCAGCAAGAGACCCGAACGCAATACTCGAAAACTGAACAACTTCTTTAGATCCTGATCGCTTTTGTCCTTCAGCGATATTTGAAGGTATAGATATAACAGATCGTCTCATCTGGTCAGCGAGTGCAAAGTTTTCTTTCGAGGGCAGCTGATCAATTACTGTATAGACCCGAACAGCTAGTTCCATTGACTTTTGCCAAACTATTAAATTTTGGTAGCTACTCATTCTCTCTGTCTTTCAGCCTATCAGTCTATCAGTCTTGCTATATTAAGCAGTGTTACTGCTTAGTATAGCCCCAGCATTCGCCCGGATCTCGTTTTTGAGATTTTCGAGCTCGCTAGCGACGACATCACGATAGTCTGGCCGGTTCATTTCCAGCCATTTGAGTGAACCAAACTCACACAATACGGCGAGTTCACTCGTGCCTTGGGGTGCACTTTGCGACAATTGAGTAAAATCTTGACGCGTGGCATAGTCTGGCATGTTAGCAGTAAACCACGCGCGTACTTTGTCTTCAGCTTGGTCAACAAATGCCTCAAACTCACCCATCTGTTCACTACTCAGCCCCTCAGACAATTTCGTCCCGACTCGGAGCTCCAGCTCCTCATAAATATGCTGCAAGAATGCTTGTTTTTGATCATCTGGCAAACTTGCCAAGCCTACGTCGTTTAGAAAGTTATCATCGAGCTGAAACATGCTTAGAGCCCTCGTTTATATTGTTGCTACATATATTATACTACGCAGCTAGATCGTAGAGGCGCTGTTCGTAAGCAATCAGCGTATTGGTAAATCGTGCTGGAACATAGCTACGAGTTGGGATTTCGTTCATTTGCCAGTTACCCGCTCTGTTGAGATACAGGATATTAGTGTCAGTACCAGGGTATTTCAAACTACCGACATCCTCATGAATATACTTGAGTGCTTGTTGAAAATCAGGGTTAGTATTAATTGTCTCTATCTTGTGAGCATCAACGAGATTTGACAGATCATGCATCTTTGCATTTGCTTGATCAAAATTGATTAGGTTGCGACTATCGATCCGCATATCGTCAATCCCTTTGAGCGTCGAGGGATCAACCAGCGCATTACCAGAGCCAGACTGATGTAGCGTATCCGCATCATTTAACAACACCGATGTTCTTCCTTGCCCGACATAGACCTGTTCAGCATTTGGAGCACTATACAGCGGTGCTGTCTTGCCTTCGCCGACATATACTTGCGCATTAGCGTCATGAGAAATGGCATTTGGATCAACTTCTGTTACGACCGGAGCAGCCTGCCCATTACCTACATAATGCTGCTCTGTCGCACTATAGGAGATGTCATCGTGCGCTACTACTGGTGCGTGATCGTGCCCATGGACGTAATCCCAGATAACCTGAGCACCTTCTTTACTCATGGTGCCGTCGCTGTAGTAAAGCCCTGCGCCGCCTAGCTCTGGGGCTTTATATGCATCGCCAAGCTTTATGAGTTCATCTTGTATATTGTGGACATCATCAAGCGTGGGGTTCTCTAAACCAGCGTCTTTGAGGCTCTGGAGAATTCCCTCGCCTTTATCGACATCGACAACAGTAGCAAAGTTACCTGTCCCGACCTCACCAGCCTCATGCACATGATCAGTTATGTCGACCATATGGTGCTCTTGCGCAGTTTTTAGGATGGTTTTAAGAACCCTGTCTGGCGTTTTACCAGGCTCACTAATACCCCAGCCTCCCAGGTGTTCATCACGATACAAAAATCCTGACTTCTCAAGTTTAGGCCCAACGAGTTTGAGAAGCTTTTCGTGATCATCGCTCTTGATACCGAGCTCGCTGAAAGTATGGTACATACCTTCGCCGCGGCTTACATAATTTGCACCCTGATGCTCGGCAGCGTATGCAAGATAATCCTTGCCAGTTGGCGCATGTTGACTAGCCGTCTCGGCTACACTACCAGCGCCTGGCAATTGTCCGCCCACATCAGTAGTCAACGGAGTAACTTCGGGAGTAACTGACCCACCACCAGATATTCCAGCACCTTCATATCCACGAAGCCCGCTTGATGGCAATACACCTTCATGAGGGTGAGGATTGATCAAGCTAACTCCGTTTTGTTTACCAGCCGCAAACATACCTTGGTTTTGTGTGAGGGCATTCCCGCTTCCCTTATCGCCGTGTGTTACATCCCACAAGCTCGGTGCGGCACCATTAGTAGACGTGGCGGCCTCTCCGCCACCAGGCATGTTAATGTGCTGTATATACCCCGCCTGCCAATGCCCGTCATTAGCGCCCACATGACGTGCTGCACTGAGGGAGCTATGAGCCCAGGCACCAGCTGCACCTGCGGCACCAGTCAGTGCGGCTGCCCCAAGCCCAATCTTCAGCGCACGTTTCTTCGTTTTTTCAGCACTTTCGATCCGTTCTCGGTAATACGTTCGAGTAAACTCAGCTGCTTGAGCTTCTGCGGCATCACTCTTTGACGCATCATATGTAAAAGCAACTGCATCATCCGCTGGTTTTTTATATATTTGGGCCTTCCCAAGGAAATAACTCCGCGAAACGCCATACATTTTTAGTCCAGCAAGCACAGCCGCCGGGGCGGCGCCCACCACACCAGCAACAAATCCAGCCGCTGCTCCAGCGGCGCCTAGACCTACCCCAATACCAATTTTCTTGGCGGTACTCATGCCAGCATACTTTTCGAGCCATTCTGCCTTTTTGCCGCCTTTTTGGATGAGTAGCTGATGCTGGGCCAAGTTTTCGGCATTACTGCGCTGATTTACCATTGTCTCGATGTGTGCTTTTTCGCCCGCCTCGTCCAGATCAACAGGCATGCTCTCAAGATCATGGCGGTATTGTTCTTTCAGCGCCTTGATATATTCCGCTTCGGCCGCATCATAGGCTACCTGCGCCTCTTTGCGTTTGCCGCGGCGAAACAAAGGAGCGTTGATCATGGAAACGTATGCTTCCTGCTTTTTTCTGGCTAGTTCATCAAGCTTACCCCGCAGCGCTTCTCGCTCAGTAGGGTCTGTCGGTAAATCAGTCGTATCAACAGGAGAATCCACGCGATTTCGTGTACGCAAGAGCGTAATAACCTTATCTCGGCCTGATTCATCCGTGCCTGACCCACGATTTTTTGCAGATACAAACCATTCATCATCACGTATTTTGTCTATGGATGATTCCCTGTAGAGACGTTTGATCTCTTCGTAATTCGGCGTATCGCTCGTTATTCCCTTTTCTTCAAGGAACATCGCAAGAGAATCGTCAATGCTATCACCAAAAGTAGTTATATATTCGGTATCCTCTAGCGACTTTCCATCAGTGATAGCTTTATTTCGCAACTCATATAGTTCTACACGCTGTTTTTCGCGCCAATCATCAATCAAATCAATGTTAAACAACTCCTTTTCCTCAGGGGTAAGGGTACTGACTATTTTCGGTAATTCGGGTGATGGTGTCATATGCAGTGGTTTTAGTTATTTTTTATATTGTTTATCTCTGGTCAAACAATATCAGCCCAATGCGTATCTGTCAATAGTTTTTTAGTATTATATTGACATATTTTCAATTTTATGCTAATATGCTTACGATCCTCCTAGTGAGGGTCGTAACTTTACACACCCATCAGCACATTTGTTCTCTCAGGCATTGTGGATACGTGGACATGAAACCCTCATGTACACCTACCCACAATGTCTACTCCGGAGAGACGTTGCGTGGATACAATTTCATAATAACTACATAGAAACTTGCTAACCACACAACACACAACAGTCTCCCCAAGGAGGAGCAATGCCCAGTTTCAACGCGAACGCCTTCATGGCGAAGGCCACCACGAGGATCAACGAGCTCAGCGACCAGCTGGCATTCGAAATCGGAGAACGACTCAACGAGTCGACGACCGATGAGATGACTGCCATGATGGAGGAGCTGCTCGCCATCGTCCGCAATAAGGACGCGACCCAGCGGCTCATTCATGGTGAGTTCGCCCAGAACAACGCTGGTCAGCCGGCGTTGCAGCTCGGGGGCGGTTCCACGAGCCATGGTCAGATCACCGACAGTAGCAAAGCGTACGCCGTGATCCAGGCCGACCCCGACGTCGACTCGGCCATCAAGCAAGCCCTGCGTCGCATCATGATCGACAAGGATCCTCAGTATATCCCTGTCGATCGCAACGGCACGCCCACCGAGATCATCGGTCTCGAAAAGCAGGTCAAGGACCTGAAGGCCGAAAGGGACGCCGCACAGGACGAGCTCGCCAAGGAGCGCGACCCCAAGAAAACGGGGTCGCTCGCCGAGCAGCTCGAGGCGGCCAAGAAGGCCACCAGCGCTCCCGCGCCGGCCGACATGGTCAAGAAAGACGACGTCAAGAAGGCCGTCGACATGGTCAAGAAGGCCGTCGGCGAGCTCGGCGCGCAGCGCAAGGGACTCGGTGCCGAGCTCACCGGCAAGCCGGAACTCGACAAGGCCGTCGGCGAGCTCGACAAGCTCACCTACTGATGGGTGCCTCCCGCAAGGGGCTATGATGAGTCTGGCAGCATTCCAGCTGCTCTCACTCTCATATGCCCCCTGCGGGCAACCCAC
>CAZHGM010000018.1:0-16507 GCA_964532145.1 uncultured Candidatus Saccharibacteria bacterium
CCAGTCCCGTTCCGGTTTTGCGTGATTCTTCCCCCAGAGCATACACCCTCCTTATGATTCATTCGTATTGTAGCATTGTTTGACGGCTTAGGTTATATCCTGCTTCCTTACGCCTCTCTATCCATGTACCGGCACATTGCTTTTTACGTAGCATAACCGCAGTATATTACTTGACTGCAGCGTACAGTTCTTTCTGAAGTCCCCTTTTCGTAGTTACCACTAAAATATTTGTTAAGATCGAGCCCCCTCTTGTCAAAGACAAGCATGAGAAACTGACGTTTCCCTTAGTCAAGAAAGTGTCGATAAGCTCTTTGCAGATATGCAGGCTATGGGTGCGAATATCGGTAGATTTGAATTCGGTGTAATACTTGCGTTGATTGCGAAAATTGATGATTTATCGGTGTAGTTTTTTGGGGTCGCGACGCACAATCAGACCAAGTCAGAAGACTTTGTCGGTGGCGGGTGAATGAAGTAAACCTGTCTCGTCAAGATCCCAAATAGATTTATTCTAGGTTTTCGTCCCGTCCCCTTTTCCATGCAATTATTGTATAGTGCAGTCATAGTAATTGTTAACCTACATATGTTGCCGTGCAGCTCCACAAGTTCAATATTACTTTAGTGATGTATACGCCGCACTGGTAATAATAATGTGATCCTGCAATTTTATCCCGATAATTTTGCACCCCTCCCGCAACATGTTCGTAACCTTACTGTCGGCTTCAGATGGGGTTATGCTGCCATAAATTCTGTCGTTTTGGCCATGCCCATGTCCTTGACCGTCCTTTCTTCATATGTCAGTTCACTGCCTTTTGAGCGACCAGCTTTTTGACATCATGGGCAATTTTTAATACATCGCCCCAGCTGCCACCGCTTCCGATAATCGCTTGCAATAGTTCAAAACCAGACAGCCCCTCAGGACCGTACTTGGCCATTTTTTCGCGAGATCGGCCTTCTGGACGACGATTAAGCATCTTTACCCTACGGTCAAAATACTCCGATACCTTGCGGATCCAAAGCCTAGACTCATTCATGAGCCCTCGATGCTATGCGCTACTACTCATCGAGACTTTTATCGCTGTTAAGATGAGTACCCGCTATGCCGGAAATGACACAGGATAGACGCTCGCCTACCACGCGCACAGTCCATGAAAAACTGCAATTGTGGGGCGTGACTCTACTGCTCCCAGCTAAATTCGCCGTGGCCGAAGTGCCCATAGCGAGCAGTCTTCTCATAAATTGGACGTTTGAGCTGCAGGTAATCCGCAATTCCGCGCGGGCTAAGGTCATAGCCAGTGATACTCTCCTGTACGCCATCAACGATCACCGTCGCTTCGAGCGGCTGGTCGTAGCCGATCGCATATGCAAGATAGCAAAATACTTCGTGTGCTCCGCGGTTTTGTAGGTAATCCCGTGCGATTTGACGTGCCATATATGCCGCGCTTCGATCAACTTTGCTTGGGTCTTTGCCGCTAAAGCACCCGCCACCGATCGGAATTGAAGGGCCGTAGTTGTCGACAACCAGCTTGCGGCCGGTCAGCCCAGTATCAGCGTCAAATCCACCGAGCTCCCAGTCGCCAGCTGGATTGACATGCTTTTCAACCTCGGGCACATGGTCATGATCATGAAGCCATGTTGCCACCGCTTTTTGGAGCTCGGCCGATGGTGCATTTTGAAAGCTGGCCACCACTGAGCAAATTAGGCCATCTTTAAGTGTCACCTGCGTTTTACCGTCATAGGGCCAGAGGGCATAGAGATATTGATTGAGCTGACGCGATAACATTGTCTCGAGCGGCAGCAGCTCAGGTGTTTCGTCGCAGGCGTAGCCCACCATGATGCCTTGATCGCCCACACCGCCAGCATCAACTCCTTGAGCAATTTCGGGGCTTTGTTTTACGAGCCGCATCTCAACCTCAACATCTCCTGCAATTCTGGCTACTATTGGCTCAATCTCGGGATGAAAGATAGCGGTAACTTCGCCAACGACAAATACTTTGCCATGGCCCCCGACTGTTTCAACCGCTACGCGCGCCTGGGCATCGCCCGTGAGATATGCATCTAAAATTGCATCGCTGATTTGGTCGCATAGTTTATCGGGGTGATGCGGGCTTACGCTCTCCGCGGTTTTGTAGTGTGCTGGCATGGTCTTTATCCTTTCGTCTCGGTGTATACAAAAAACGCCATATACATGACGAATGATAGACGTGTGCTACGACAATATCTCTCCCCATGATAGGGCTGAAGTTCGCACCTTGCACGCATAACGGCAGGTTGCGAGCGTGTCAACGGGTCAGTTCCCTCAACGCTTCTTGATACGCCAAATTATTAATATTCCAAGTATACCACATGAGTCGCTAGGCTCGACTGCCGCTCCGAAGGCTATCGATAGCGTTGAGTATCTGATCAATTCGCACCCGGGAACGGTTAAGTCCGTCACCATCATAATAACTTGCCTCAGGATTACTTCCCGTCACCTGCGGCAACGCTGCCCATTCTTTCGAAAGATTGTGCGCGAACTCCTCACGGCTGATACCGCCCCGCACATACTCCGCTGCACCCCGTCGTTCGATCAACTGAATCGCCAAGCGGTCTTGCAGCGTCGCATCAAACAATGCACGGCTGCTAATATTCATATCTCGTATTAGCTCACGCAGGGTTGAGCGGATAAATTGATATTTGCCGACGGCATTGCTTGGCTGTCCAGAATCAGTAAAATGTTCCTGCCATTCCAGCACCTCTTTGACAGTCATGGACGTGAACATAATCTGCGAATTACCTGCGTTGCCAAAATACGCATTATAATTCCCATTGCTTTCGCCATCTGCAATAACAGTCAGTAAGTCCGCGTAATATAAATTCACCTGGCTCCTCTCTATCGCAACATGTACCATTACTATCATGACAAATGCAGCAGTAATATACCGAAACAGCGCCGTACGGGTCGATATAGTACTTCTAAACCGATGAACTGCACGTCTCGCTGAACGGGTCTTTTGTCGCACCATACTATTATATTGTATATCGAATATGTTTGCGTTTGCATGCACGCAAGGGCTGCTCAACCACGTGCAATATTATATAGGCTATAAGCTCCCGACACAGCTATCAATGCAGTACCTCTAGTTGACAAAACGAATAATGCGAGTACAACAATATACTATGAAGTATTTTTTTCGAACCCCACGTATTGTCGCAGTATCGCTTCTTATTTGCGCGTGTACTTTGACGGCTATAGTATCTCCCGCGGCATCGGCGCAGCACGCACCTGCCACAGATTCCTCTACCATTAGCACCATACCGGCAGAACCACCAGCCGCCGCAGCAACCGTTACATGTACATCATCGACTCCAGCCGCCTCACGACCGACGGTGAAAAAGGGTGATAGCGGCTCGTGCGTCAGCACACTTCAATCCAGTTTGGTTGCACGAGGCTACTCTGTCGGTACGGCAGGTGTTGATGGAAGCTTTGGCAATGGCACCTATTACGCCGTCGTTGCATTTCAGTCAGACAATAGCCTTGGCGATGATGGCGTGGTTGGCCCAGCCACATGGACAAAACTTGTTTCCAGCTATACCTACAACCCCTACCAGGGGCCAAACCATAGTAGTCGTATCATCCTCACCTACGATGATTGCCCAACTGATATCTACTATATGAAATCAATGAGCAATGCCGCCAAAAGCGTCAACGTTGGCATTGTACTAGCGCCGACAGGAGACTGCGTGTCAGCGGGCATGTTCGATGCGGGATATGCTCGAGCGCGCGGCCAATACGTCATTAATCATTCGATTAGTCATCCTGATTTGACGAAGCTCAGTTTTGGCCAGATCACTGCGCAGCTCAGTGCTCCTGGTATTGCCACTACCTACGGCCGGCCCCCATTTGGTGCTAGTAATTCAACCGTACAAGCAGCGTACACCTATAAAGGCATGCGGCAATGGTATTGGACTAAAGATACCAACGATTGGCAAGGCTATTCACAAAGCTACCTCACCGACTATGTGATCAAGCATGCTGCTGCCGGTGACACTATCCTCATGCATATGCAGCACAAGGCGTTTAACAAACAAGCGCTATTTGATATGGTGGGCGGAATTCGCGCACGCGGACTCGAGTTATGCAAACCGTATCCAGGCACGACACCAGTACGCCTCCCATACGAGCTACCTTGCTCATAACGATTTGCGCGACACAAACTCGCTATCTTTGATGTAAAATCGTCGGTGTAGATCGCGAGCTTTACTTATACCGATGCGTGGCGATGAAATGATTGTCTCTTCCGGACGTAATCTGCCGACAATGAGCCTAATGGGTCCCTCATGCAAGTCGTGACCATTGAATCTCATATCAATTCCGAGGGCCTGGGTAAGCTTGGCAGGACCATTGGTAAGATGCACGCCAGTTATGCCGCGACGGTTTTTGCTTAGGATAGCCAAAGCCTCTCTGTCACTTTCGCCCGGGATTGGTTCGACGGCGCGGATGAGCACGCCCGAACCATAGCCCTGAGGACCGGTTACCACATTGCAGCAATAATGCATGCCATAGGTAAAATACACATACAAATACCCTGCCTTTTTAAACATCACCGCATTTCGTATTTGTTCGCCGCCATAGGCATGGCTGGCTTCATCATCTTGATCATAGCTTTCGGTCTCGACGATTCGCACACGAATTATTGTGCCGTCTATTTCACGCTCGATAATGCAGCCCAGTAAACGCTGAGCAACCTCGTCAACTGGACGGGTAAGAAAGTCTGGAAAACTAGTGGCCATGATGATGGTGCTCGTGACTCATCGACTCATGATCTTGCCCGTGAATGTGATGATGGGTCAGGGCGTGACCCTTACCGCGGCGGAGCAACAGATAGTTGACCGGCCACGCAGCCAGAAAAGCGATGCCGAGCGCGAAGGCCATTGATACCCAGAAGAACATATCGAAATAATGGGCATCCATGGCGCCAGGTATCAACCACATGATGAGGTTGTCAACTAATTCCATCGTTGCAATCGATAGTGTATCGGCTGCCAGTACTAATCTGGCAGCTTGAGCGAGTGGCATACCATGGCGAACAAGCGGCAATAGGGACAGGCCATAGCCGCTTAAAAACGATAGTACAATTGCAAGGATCGTGGTTGTGAGGTTGCTCAGTCCGTAATGTGCGCCAATGATCAACCCTAAGATTTCACCGATCGCACAACCGATCAGGCAGTGTAGTGTTGCGCTGGCAGCCATAGTGCGTGTTGCTGAATCATTCATTGGACTACTCCCTCTTTATTCCTATTGTATCAGCTGGATATGTCAGGGTTATCCCGTCAGTCTTTGCAAATGATGTGACCGTATGCAACGAGAACGTTGCTTTGCTCATAATATCCTTCACTGTTACGGCACGCACTACGAGCCCATCACCGACAAGCGAACGATGACAACGCCACGGCACAGCTTCGGCGCACATAATAGCGGTTGGTTTTTGCCGGGCGATACTAATGAGACCTTCAATTGCATTACGAAACTCAGCCGTCTGCATATAGTCAGCATAGTTACGAAATGACAGATTGCGCCAGCCAGTGTTGATCGAACCACTCACTTTCGGTCGTAGACCGCCAAGATTTTTCATGTAGACGTAGTCGATACCGGCAACGAGCAGGCTGTTTTGCAGCGCAGTTTGTTCGTATTGCGGATTGTGTCGCGAGCGGGGGATAGTGCGGATATCGACCAGCTGCTTTATATCGTAGGTTTGAAGGATAGCAATAAATTCATCCATCGGATGTGTCGAATGACCGATAGTAAAAATTGTCATGACGCGGAAAACTTTTTCACAATGCGTTCGACCGTTTTCCAGGTACGGGTCGTGATATTTTTACCATATGCTTTTTGCAGCGATCTCATCACGTCTGCACTAGGGTCTTTTTCGGGATTCGTGACGATGCAGAGTTCTCGATCACTCAGACGCATAACCTTTGCTCCCGGAAAACTGAACGGTGCTGTCTTTGTTTCATCGGCAAAGAACGTCACCGATAAATATGTCGTTTGGTTGTGTAACTGGTCTTTAAATGGTTTCGCAGCTAGTAGCGCCTCAAGCTCCAACTGACTCCGCACGAGCACCGGCCCAGGAATGCCCAGTCCGCTTCTCAGTGCTTCCGACATCTCATGCTCGATCATTTTCTCATCTGTTTTTTCAGAGGAAAACACCACGTTTCCACTTGAGATAACCGCTCGTACATCCTTGTATCCCAGGGCCTCAATCACCCGGCACAGTTCGGCATTTCTCATCTGTGAGTTACTCGGCATGATGCCACGGATTAGAGCGACGTAGTTCATATGGCTCACCGATAGTCTGCAATGACGATCTTTTTCTGATTCATCATGACTTTAAAAGCGCCGGGCCTTTTCATAAGTTCGTCCATATTAGCCGGAACGATCTGCCAGGACACGCCAAACTGGTCTTTGCACCAGCCGCATTGTTCGTTTTCAGAGTGCTTCGATAATTTATCCCAGTAATAATCAATTTCCGCCTGATCTTTGCACGCAACAGAAAACGACACAGCTTCGTTAAAGGTGACCTCTTGCTCGACACCGCTGTCATTAGCCGTAAACCACTGATTTTCGAGGACAAAATCAGCAAACATCAGTGCCTTAGCACTCGCCGGCCCAGTCGCTTGACCGTACGGATAGCTCATGCCCTTTTTTGAATCTTTGAATACTGACGTGTAATAGTCAATTGCTTCCGCGGCACGGTTTTGGACCGGACCGCCAAACATCAGTGATGGGATGATGCACGGGCGCTGCTCCCCCTCGGGATTGGTCAAAATCAGTTGCCAGCTGTAGCCATAGCGATCCTGCACCCAGCCGTAACGCTCGCTAAAGTCGTACTGCTGCAGCGGCATCAGCGCAGTGCCGCCGTCCATTAGTTTTTCCCATACCTGGTCGAGATGTTCGCGAGCCTTGTCATCACGAGAAGGGTCAAAATTTACCATGAATGACTGCGCCTGCGTCGGTTTAAACTCCGGCCCGGCATTGATAGCGACAAAGTTATGACCTGCCAGGTTGAACTCTATAGTCAAGATCTCGCCCGCTAGGTCTTCCTGAAAATCAGCTAAGCCTTCTTCACTCGTTTTAGGATAGTATTCGATACTTATCACACGGCTATCAGGAAATACTGAGGTATAAAATCGTACTGCTTCTTGGGCGTTAGCATTGAACCATACGTTCGGGGTGATTTTTTGCTGTGACACATATCCTCCTTTTGGTCTCTGCTATACACTGTCTAGTTTACGAGATTCTATGTAATTTGTCGTCGGTATCGTTCTCATATTTTTCCTGAGGGCATAGCTTATTCCTCTATGTGTTATCATTCATGATCCAGTTTGTGTGTCATATCTCACGCCCACAGGTTTTGATTCTGGTGAGCCTCTTTCCCGCAATTTTATTGATAATATCAGCAACATTGCCACCGCGAAGAATTCGCTCTGCCAGTTTTGGAGTGACTCATACCAGAACTGTGAGGTACCGATATACGTGATTGGTGTCACAGTCGATGTCTCGCCATGCATGCGTGCGTCATCGTTATACATCATAGAACCGCCGACTGCGTGCAAGGCAAATGACAGAAAAAATATCGAAATCAATGCCAGCCCAAGCGAGTGCGCATAGAGTGCATGGCCGAGGGCTTTTTTGCGCTCAGACCAATCCGAAGCTCCGGGTATGGAATACCGAGATGATGTATCCTGAGGTGTTTTGCCACGAATCGGTTTGGAGTCATCAGCGCCTTTCTGGCGTAGCCAAATTGTGAGCACAACCAGGGCCCACATTTGCAAAAACTCGCTTTCCCAGTTTTCAAATACTCCCTCAATAAAATCCCCACTACGGAGATAATTCCCATAAGATTCAGTGGCCTGACCGTGATCTCGCGCCTCATTATTCGCTGTCAACCAGCCTGCAATGCTCATGCCGATAACACTCACCATAAAAATACTCAGCAGTACTATCATAAGGCTATTATTCGTCCAGAACCGCTTCATATGTTCTCATTGTTTAGTCTTACTGTAAACTTCTGCCACAGCATGTCTGTAATACACGTTACAATATCGTAAAAGCTATATTATTTCAGCAGGAGGACGAGCGTATCGAATGCGCTGAAAAACAACAAGGTAATGCAGTTAGGCAGTGACAAGGCGTCGTGCCAGATGCTGAATCGGCACAACGATAAGTGCGATAGCTGCCGCTACGAGTAGCGCCACTGATGCTTCTATCAAACCAATCGACCCAAGACGGAAGAGATTTCGCAGCGGCTCAATAGTGTATATAAGTGATAACGCGCTAATGACAACAGCCGCGACGATTGGCATGGCACGTGTTTTGCCGGTAGTAAACGCATCTCGCACGACTCGTCCGCCAGAAATCGCCAGTATCAGCAATACATTGGATGCGATAACGATCAAAAATGTGACAGCGCGAGCTTTGTCATCCGGCCAACCGGCTGAGAGCATCACCCAATGCCCGATGAGTATACATGTTGACATGACCGCTCCAGTCGTCACACTTGTCAGTAGCATTGCTCGGCTAAATAACGCTGATCCGAGTTGACGAGGCGGACGTCGCATCGTATCAGGTTCTTCCTCTTCACTTTCAAATATCAACGTACAACTAGGATCAATGATAAATTCAATAAACACGATATGAATCGGCAACAGCACCAACGGCCAGCCAAAAAACACCGGGAATAATGAGAGCGTAATAATCGGCATATGCACGACAAGCAGATACGTCATGGCTTTTTGCAGGTTGGCGAAAATCCGCCGTCCTACACGAACGCCCTGCACGATTGAAGCAAAATTGTCATCAAGCAGGACGATCGAGGCAGCTTCACGCGCAACATCCGTGCCGCGTTTTCCCATGGCGACGCCGATATGCGCACTCTTGAGCGCTGGGGCATCATTGACTCCATCACCCGTCATCGCGACGACTTCACCGTTGTCTTTGAGCGCATTGACAATCAGCAATTTTTGCGCCGGGATCACGCGACTAAATATTGATGTCGTTTTGATCGCTTCGTCTCGTTCCCCAACCGACATCGCGGCAAACTCATCGCCAGTAATAACTCGCTCGCTATCCAGGCCGATTTCAGCACCAATCCGTCGCGCCGTTTCCGCATAATCACCCGTGATCATAATGACTCGTATGCCAGCATCACGGCACAACTTTACGGCACCGGCTGCTTCCGGCCGTATCGGATCGGCAAGCGCCACAAAACCTAACAGCGTGTATTCGTATTCCTGGCGTGTTTTGGGTATGACAGTTTTTGGCTTGGCACTTGCCACCGCGAGCACCCGCAAGCCGTCTTTCGCATACTGGGCTACTTTTTGTTGCAGCGAGGCAGTCTTGGTATGGTCTAATTTGCATAGCGTAAAGACAGCTTCGGGCGCACCTTTGAGTGCGACATGCGTCTGCGTGCCGTCTTTTTTCGCCCAGACATGCCCGACCGAAAGCGAGGTTTCTTCGAGCGGATATTCTTTAGCAATGACACTGCCCTCGTATATATCTGTCGGTGCAACGCCCATATCTTTGCTGGCGGTCAAAAATGCTTCTTCCATTGGATCAAACGGATTAACCTGCGACGCCAGCACCGCATGACGTATGACATCTGCGTATGCAGCCGAGCCAGTCTCGACAGGATTGCCGTACTGATCAGCAACTGTCTCGACATGCATGATGTTCTTTGTAAGGGTTCCTGTTTTATCAGTACACAGCACTGATGCGCTGCCAAGTGTCTCGATTGCCTGGCTTTTACGCGTCAGAACGTTTGTTTTTGCTAAACGCCACGCTCCTAGTGCCATAATGACAGCGAGTACGACCGGAAATTCTTCCGGCAAAATCGCAATCGATAATGTCAGACCGGCCAGAAAACCGCGCAGCAAATCACCGCGCAGCAACCAGTACGAGAGTGCTACCACGACTGATGCTGCAATCGCGAGTACGGCAATCATCTGCACCATACGGTCAACTTCTTTTTGCAGCAGTGTTCGCTGCTGTTTGATGGCGGCTAACGAGCTGCCGATCTTACCGATCTCCGTCATTGTGCCGATAGTTGTCACCTCAACCATGCCATGACCTTTGACAATCATCGTTCCGGAGTACACCATCGACGATGTTTCAGTTGTCTCAGCTACGTTTTTTTCGACCGGCACTGACTCGCCTGTTAAAATTGATTCATCAGCCATAATGCTTTCTGCATGGACTAGCCTGCCGTCAGCTGACACCCGTTCGCCTTCAGAAATAATCAAAATGTCACCGGGCACAAGTTCTCGGCTTGGCACAACAACGCGCCTTCCCTCCCGGATAACAGTACAACTGGGACTGGCAAAATTTCGAAGCGCCTCGAGAGCTTTTTCGGTTTTGTTGTTTTGATATAGCTCGATACCGATAATGACAATGACTGAAATCGATAACACAATCGCTTCTGTCCGGTCACCAAGCAAAAAGTACACTACAACGACCGCAATCAGCAGAAATATCATCGGTTCTCGTATGACATCAAGCACAATTTTGAAAAAGTTTTTCTTTTCGCGGTCAGACAACTGGTTATAGCCATGTATCCCACGACGTTTCGTCACCTCAGTCTGCAATAAACCGCTCAGTTCATCTGTATTCATACCTCCCTAGTATATCTGATTTTATTACCACGTGCGTTACGTCATTGATACATTAAACCATGCAATATATGTATAATAAATCCATGACCATAAAATTACTCGGAGGGGTGGTGCATACGATCCCGAAGGATTTGCGACAGGCATTATCAGACCATACCGGATCGAGCGACACATGGAACAATCTGACTGCGCTGGCTCGTAACGAATTCATCTGCTGGGTTGAAGAAGCGAAGCGTGACGGTACCCGTGCGAAACGAATCCAGCGGACCGTTACAGAAATTACCGAGGGACGACGTCGTCCATGCTGTTGGCTTGGGTGCATTCACCGTACCGACAAAGCCATCAGCCCGTCGGTGCAAGGTATTCTCGCAAAGCGTGCTAAACACACCTAGTCTACCCCTCGCTCGCGTCGAAATCCTTAGTATTTTTATAGGTAAATTTCGCCATTTTCTCGAGTATCTTGATGTCGATATCTTCAAGCTTGTTTGCATAAATGCAGCCTTTTCCCCGAGTGTGTTTGCCAAGCTCTGCCAGCTCATAAGCGAACTCATCGGCGTCACAGGACAGATAGAGCGACAATTTAGCAGGGCGCGGGCTAAAACCGATCTTGAACCAGTCACCTTCGCATTTACTCTTACTTATGTAGTGGTACGTGCCAAAACCGATCATTGTTGGGCCCCACATCCTTGGCTCCTCACCGCTAACGCGTTGCATCATCTCGATAAGTTTATGCGCTTCATCGCGGCGCTGGTCGCTAATCGTCGTCAGAAAATCGTCAACACTGACATCTGTCACTTTGGTTTTTGGAATATATGCCATTGTTGTCCGTCCTATTATCGTTTTACTTCAACACCGCCCATAACAATATCACCTTCGATGTATAACGTTGGTGCTGTTTTACCTTTGTCAGCATGTGTGCCGTCCTCAAGACCACCAAAAATTGCTCGAGTACGGTTTTTTACTATCACATTACTTGGTACGCGCAGCTCAACTCCACCCACGAGAACAAAGAGCGTTAGGATAGCATCCTTCTTGATAGTGGCGCGGCTAATATCCAGCTCAACTCCACCCATCACTGAAGTCACATTGCCTCCTCGGTAGTCATCGGAGTTATTTTTACCAGATGAGCCACCCAAAATCGCTGTGATTTCTTCTTCTTTTTTCGATGATGCGCCCAATGATGTTCGACTGCGAGCACGGGCTATTATTGCGAGGCCAACTCCAACAATAATGAGCGGTACAACTACCTGGCCATAATCAAATTCAGCAAGGTTCAATGTGTTGATTAGCGCAATAACTCCAAATAGTGCCACTAGTAGTGCCCAGACGGCATTACTACGATTTACCCACCACATATAAATACCAAGCGCAATGATACCCATCGGCCACCACTGAGCAAAAATCTCTCGACTATCACCAATATTTAGGTTTGCAAGAAGTATAAAAAGTCCTACAACCGCAATCGCTATGCCTAGTATGGTTTGTTTCATAATCATCTCCGTATCCTATTTATACTACTATTATAAATAAGTATAGCAAAGGCATATTACTCACCTCAGACAACCAGTAGATAATGCGTAACGCTCATGCTAGAATAAAGCTAGTTATGAAATTAGGAGGAACAATATAATGGCACGCTTACCCCTACCAGGGGGAGATGATGGGAATTGGGGAAATATCCTCAACGACTTTCTATCACAAGTACACGAGGCTGATGGTTCTTTAAAAAACTCTGTCGTCACAGCAGATATCCTCGCACCAAATAGTGGAACCCTTGACAACACTTCATCAGGCGGTATTAAGTGGGCTGACCCAACCACTAGTGGTGTAGCTACAAGTATCGTCATGGGCGGTGATATGTCCGGTACTGCCAGTAATGCGCAGATAGTAGCGGGAGCTGTCGGAACAAGTGAGCTGGCAGATGCAGGAGTGACGACAGACAAACTCGCAGATAACAGCGTGACGACTGCCAAGATTGTGGATGGGACGATTACTTCTGCTGATCTTTCGAGTGCTGTTACAAACATGCTAACCGACGATATCCACAACCAAACAGCTACAGCTCAGAGTGCAAATTACTGGATTGATGGTTCAGGACGAGCAGATACAAGCCTGTTGACACCCCTCGTCGATACACCCACGGCGACAGCACTTGACATCGGTACCGCTACTGCATCTAGCATTAACATACATCACCCTGGCTCAACGACTACAAATCTCAATGCTACGATAACAAGTGTGAATAACGGCGCCCTCTATCTTCAGGGTACGACTGTCAGCCCCTGACGCCCCACAAGATGAAAATCGTTGGAGCGCTTAATTCTTCCGCTACAGGTCATCATTATGGCTTTGATAATGAGGTGACTTTTGCTCCGGCGGGTGCATCGGTCGGTAACATATTTGGGCTTGTCAACAAAGCCACACTCAATGGCAGCGCACTCAACATTGGCTCGCTTCATGGTTCAGTGACCGGTATAGGTACGACTACCGGCTACACTGGACAACTATCAGTTGCATACGGCTTGAATATTGCTACTCCCGATATCCAAAGCGTTAACAAGGTTCCAAACTATTATGGAATAGGAATTGGTCCAAACTCTGCAAACGGGGGAAATACTACTGGCACAATACAAAATAGACAACTCCAGGTAAACGGAATCACGGCGGGAGCTGGCCCTGGTGGAACTGTCTCAAACACGGGGATTGCGCTCACTGTACCGAGTGGTAGTGGCGGTACGACCCACAACTACGGCCTTAGTATATCGGGTGATGGTGATGGTTCTTCGGGCCTTAACTACGCCATATGGAGCATCTCGGCAGCTCCAGTGTATTTCCAAGGCAATACCACTATAGGTACAGCCTCTAACCCAAACAACTATGCGCTCCGTGTCGGTGGCACCATTGGTTCTCGGGCTGAGGTGATACAGCCATCAACTGATGCTGCGGCAGTACTGGATGTGCGCAACGTCGCGGGCGTATCGAAGTTTGCCGTTAACACCGATCGTAGTACGGTATCGATTCCAAAAGCGCCCAGTGATCCAGCCGTCAATAACGGTGATATGTACTACAACACGACTAGCAACACATTTCGTACTTGCGTAAATGGAGCGTGGCAAGATGTCGCCGACCAAAGTACTCTCTCCCTTGGCACAAATGCCTGCAGGTACGCTTGTTTGCATAGTACAAACGTCTGCTGGTTCATGGCCGTCATCCCCGTCGACGCGCACAGATCTAGTCTACCAGTGGATATCTCTGCCTGGAGATACAACCGTACCAACTCCCGTTAGCGGCGCAGTAAACATGTATGATTTTAGAGTAAACTAGCATGAGTGCATCGATAAAGCGATACTGGTATCATCAGACGGACGATAAGTGGAAACGACCAGGTAAACAACTCGGCCTAAATAACAAACTGTATGTTGGGGCTTTTCATAGCCCAGAGACATCGAGTGACTGGGCGACGCTCGAGGGCCAGATTGGCAAACAGCTTACAATGCGCCGCATCTATAATCCCAGCGCTATAAGTGGCACCTGGTCACAGTTTGACACTGCCACGCGTGGGCATTGGTATTCTTTTAAAGGAGACCCTTCAACAATGGCAAGCGGAGGCTTTGACGCAGCACTGACCACTTGGCTTAATTCTGTTCCTTCAGCGCACTTATTGTATTTAACATGGCAGCATGAGCCAGAAATGCCAAGTAAGGGACTCGACCCGGCCAGTTTTCGCTCAGGAGCCCAACACTTTTACACGCATGTAAAATCAGTTCGCCCACAAACAATTGTCGCAATGCCGATTTTTATGGACTGGACGCACAACCCGGCGAGCGGACGGAATCCTCTCGACTGGTATCCTGGAGATGGCTACACTGATGTCATTGGAGTCGATACATACAATACGTATCTTTGGCCGATGGTCGGGTCACCGACTACCTGGGAGAACATACCGATAACAGGCCGAACTAATCAAATGGTAGGCCTGAAAAATTTTGTCAATTTTGCTACCACTCACTCAAAGCCATGGGCCATCGGAGAAGTAGCCTCTATGGAGCATGCTGGTGACTCTGCGGGCATACGGGCAACCACTAGCTCTTACAAAGCCAAGTGGGTTAAGGATCTTTATGACTACTCGGCAGGTAACGGTGCGACAGCAGTTTTGTGGTTCAATATTGTCAAAGCAGGCGATACCGATCCGGATATGCTGATCACATCAAGTCAAGGAGCACTAACCGAAGAAGCAAATGCGATTACAGCATACGGGAGGTCCCTTTAGATGGCGGTTATAATCGACGAGCTGTTCAACTCGGGTGCGAACAATGACTCCCTGACAACGACTAACAGCACATTCTCTTTGCTTAGTAATAGCGGAGGTACAGCGATTTTTAGTAGCAGCAGTCCTATCGAAGGGTCGACAGATGTCGTATTTTCAGTCGGTGGTACATCGGCAAATTACATTGCTACTAGCCAGTTTGCCGGTACAACCTCTGTGGCGTACGTCTCGGTTATGGGTCGATACGACGCTTTGCCAAGTGCACAACTATACATTTGTCAGGTGATGTCAGGAACCTCAACAGTCCGCGGTGGTGTACGTTTCAATACCAATGGTTCGGTGGTTTTGCGTAATGGTACGGTCGCGGTCGCGACTTCAACTACAACTGTTGTAGCAAATACACTGTGGCGTATTGACGCGAAGTTTGATTACACCTTAGGCCAGTGTGAGGCAAACATCTATGTTGGCTCGGCAGTTTACACAACTTTGCCGAGTGAGACGATTAGCGGTACATTCAACACTGGTACGATGGATAGAGCAACATTTGGTATTACGGCCGCTGCCACCAATGTTTCATATCGCATGGGACGTGCTTATTTGTCGGACAGCGCTTACCCCGCCCCTCTTTCGGCAGGGTCAGCACCAACTGTTTCTTTGGCTATCGATCCCGCGAGTCCAGAGGCCTTTGAGACAGTCACTCTTACGGCTTCGGCTACGGACGACGGGACTATTTCGAGCTACAATTTTTCACAAACAGGCGGAGTTTCAGTTACACTATCCGGCAGTGGATCGATTAGAACTTTTACCGCTCCAGCGCTATTACCGACAAACGGCCAGGAGACTTTATTATTTTCAGTGACAGCTACCGATAATGACGGAAATACTAGCTCTCCCGCTAACGTCAGTGTGGTTATACCTGTTCATCCGGAGTGGTGGGTTGACTCTGGTGGGGTGCTCAAGGCGCGTCGACACACGTACTAAACGAATTCAACGGACTGTAACAGAAATTGCCGAAGGTCGGCGGCGTCCATGCTGCTGGCTTGGCTGTATCCACCGCACCGACAAAGAGCTCAGCCCGTCTGTGGCAGGCATACTAAGCAGACGACACAAAAAATAGGGGCTCTATGACTACCATCAATCCCTACATCAATTTCAATGGCAACGCCGAAGAAGCTTTTACCTCTGGCTCCCTATACAGGTCACGAAACAATCACAGGGGTGGGGTACGAGATGAGACGAATGAGACACTAAACGCATGTTTTAGGGCGTGTCTCATTTTAAAGGAGTTTAGATAACAAATTCCAGATCTTGAATCAGGTTTCATAACTAAAAGGAAGCCTTAATGCCTCCTTTTAGGTTAGAACGCGCGACTACTATTTCTTCTTCGACGAGATAGCAATTTTCTTTGGTTCAGGCAGTGGTGTTAGAGGTACACTGACCTTTAGAACGCCATCATCCAGGTGTGCCTCGACCTTGTCGGCATCAGCACGTTTTGGCAGAGCTATGCGACGATAGAAGCTACTTGAGCTTTCACGCACGACGTATTGCTTGCCTTTGTCTTCCTCTTTTTCGTGACGTTCGGCACTAATCACG
>CAZHGM010000019.1:0-15411 GCA_964532145.1 uncultured Candidatus Saccharibacteria bacterium
GTTCTGGCATGGCCGGTCCGATTTGGCGTAAATCAATCACAGCGTTTTTGGGCGATTCGCCAGCCGAAGAATTTGCCCGCCCAAACGGTATCGTTGAAATTGCAGTGTGCCGCAGCAACGGGCTGCGCGCTACTGGCAATGCGTCAAATACATACCAGGAAGTATTTTTAAGCGGCACGTTGCCGGATGGGACATGTAGCGGCACAACGACTCCAGCCCAGCCATCCCAACCAACACAGCCAACCACTCCTGAACAACCGACCGCTCCTAAAGATTCAGATAATGACGGAGTAATTGACAGCAAAGACCTTTGTCCGAATACACCGACAGACACAACAGTAACAAGCAATGGCTGCCCTGCGCCGGAGACACCGCCAGAACCAGCCACGCCGCCACCATCGGCGACAGATAGCGACGGGGATGGCGTACCAGATACGGCAGATCGCTGTCCTGGTACTCCCAATCCATTGCCTGCAGGCACAACAGTCGACAGTACTGGCTGTCCTGTAACCTCGCCTACCACCCGTATCATGTCTCCCTATGTTCGGGCCTAAGCTGCTTGAACGCTATCCGATCATTTCCGACCAGGTTGATCGACAGGAATTATCGGTAATCCTACGCGAACTCGAACAGCAGCTTCAGCAGGGCATTGTCGGTAATGTCGTTGAATTTGGCTGCTATGTCGGCACAACAAGTTTGTTTATACGACGGCTGCTTGATTGCTACAATGCTGCGGCGGAGTTCCATGTATATGATTCGTTTAGTGGGTTGCCTGAAAAAACCTCGCACGACCTGTCACCTGCAGGTGAGCAGTTCAAGGCTGGTGAACTAGCCGTAAGCAAGCAGGAGTTTATAAAGCAGTTCAAAAAAGCTGGGTTGAAGGTGCCGTACATCCACAAAAATTGGTTTTATGAACTGGCGACTGCGGATGTACCCGATAGTATCAGCTTTGCGTTTTTGGACGGCGACTACTACGAATCAATTCGTGACAGCTTGCGGCTTATCACACCCAAGCTTAGTTCTGGTGCTGTCATTGTCATTGATGATTATGTCAGCAGCGCACTGCCAGGCGCTGCCCGCGCTGTTGATGAATGGTGCCGTTTACAGCCATGGCGTCTCCAAGCAGCCCACTCACTTGCCGTGCTGTCTGCTTGCAAGTAAGTAGAGCTGTCTGTCCCAGTGCTGCCGGTAGATGAGAAGTGAGTATTCATTGCTTGATGCTGCTTAGTGCTTTATACTTATAAAATATGGCGCGTCAACGCAAAAAAAAATTATCACAACCTGGTGGCTTTGGGCCTCAATCATAGTTTTTACAACTTTTTCCCTGTATCCAACGTATTGCTATTTTGCAGATATGAATGCCTGCATGGATCATAATGATTGGGAAGCCAACTGCATGCCTATCGAAAAATTGCACTTAGGATCGCCATTCGGCGGTGTAGCATGGATTTCAGCTATAGGCAACGGAGCAACGCAACTTGGACCTGAAGTAGAAGTGAAACCCATGATCAGTACTAATGACGAAGTACATTACTTCAATCCGTTTCATGCGCTGTGTGCTGCTTTGCTGAGCGGCGCGGTAATTTTCGGTGTAAGTAAATGGCGCGGTGCACATCATCCCTACGCTCGTACTGAGTAAGTAATGCAATTACAGGCAATTTGATATACTGTCGGTATGACGAAAACAACTCAGGAAGAATTCAAAGTAAACGGCGAAGAATTGCTTGGACATGTCAAAAAAATCATAGATGAAGGCAATGTCCGTCGCATTATTATCAAGAACAAAGACGGTAAACAGCTGATGGAGCTGCCGCTTACCATTGGTGTCGTCAGCGCGATGATTGCTCCCGTGCTTGCCGCGGTCGGCGCATTAGCCGCCCTTGTGACTGAGTGCTCGATCATCGTCGAGCGTGAAATAGACGAAACAAAATAAATGCGTGTTTAAAGACGCTGGGATGATGTATGCTCGTTGACACATACGTATTACTTGTATAACATGTAATACGTATGGGATTTCACAAAAACAATATTGAACTTGCAGGTACTGTGACATTAGGCCCGAAAGGCCAAGTGGTTATACCTGCTGACGTACGTGAACGTATGCAGATCGAACCGGGCGAAAAACTGGTCGCGCTCTACATGCCGGAAACCCGTGCGATCGGTTTTGTTACTGAAGAATCAATGCAGGTGATCATCAACCGTATGGGCAGCCATGTTGAGGCCCTGCGGGAAAAATTACAAAACAAGAAAGGGAACTGATGCTCCATCATATTACGATGCGTGAGAAAATTATTGTCATGCTCGCCGTCATGAGCGGCCTGCTGCTGGTAGCGCTTGACCAGACGATTATCGCGACGGCGCTTGGCGCAATTGTTAACGAATTCAATAGCTTTAGCAGCCTCGGCTTTGTCGTTACTGCGTATATGCTTACGAGTACTGTGACCGTGCCGCTTGCGGGCAAACTGTCTGATATGTATGGGCGTCGTCCTATTTTGCTTGCCGGTGTCGCACTGTTTACGCTTGCTTCGATGGCGAGCGGTATGTCACAAAACATCGAGCAGCTTATTGCGTTTCGTGCCTTGCAAGGAATCGGTGGCGGGCTTATCATGGCAAATGCATTTACGATCGTCGGCGACCTGTTCAGCCCTCGTGAGCGCGGCAAATGGCAGGGAATGATCGGCGCTGTATTCGGCATGAGCTCAGTTATTGGGCCTTTGCTTGGTGGCTGGCTGACTGACCATCAAAATATTTTCGGTTTGACAACTGATTGGCGCTGGACATTCTTTATCAACGTGCCAATCGGGATTATCGCAGGCTACATTATAGCCCGGCACTGCCCGACATTTAAACACGAAAAAGAGCATCATCCGGACTACAAAGGCGCGGCGTTCATCACGATTGCGTTGTCGGCTTTGGTATTAGCGGTTGATAATACCCGCACGATTTTCCAAAGTGTTATCGACCAAGGCATCAGCCTCGGGTTTATTCAGGGTACATTGTGGGTAATTGCGATTTTGGCGGGCGCAGCATTTATTGCGACAGAACGACGAGCCAAAGAGCCGATTTTGCCGCTCAGTTTTTTCAGCCACCGTACGTATACGCTCATGACAATCGCAACGCTGCTATTTGGTGCGGCCTTCCTGGGAGCGATTCTCTATCTGACGCAGTTCAACCAGCAAGTCTTTGGCGCGACAGCTTCGCAAGCAGGGCTTATGTTGCTGCCTATGGTTGGCGGCCTGATGGTGTCCTCAATTGCAACCGGGCAGTTGGTGTCACGGTTTGGTAAGTATAAAGCGTTTATTGTCACAGGCTTTGCCGTTGCGGCACTGAGCATCTTGGCGTTGACGACGCTTGAGCCGAATTCACCGTACTGGCACGAAGCAATTATCATGGCCTGCGCCGGGTTAGGACTTGGTATGGCAATGCCGGTGCTTAACCTTGCTGTTCAGAACGAATTTGAGCAAAAGGACCTTGGGGCGGCAACGTCCAGCGTTCAGTTGTTTCGCGGGTTAGGCTCGACGATCGGTACGGCGGTGCTCAGCGGCGTACTGACGACAGGTATCGTCTCGAGTCTTGGTAACCCAAGCGACATGTCGTATGTCAAAACATTGCAGTCATCGCCACAAGCTTCGCACATGTTGTCAGGTGAAGTGACGGCTGATACATTGCTACAATTGAACACGCAGAAGCAAACGATCCGCGAAAGCGCCAGCACAGGTATTGCCGCAAGCTCGCTGCCTGACTCATTGAAACAGCAACAGCTTAAAGCCTTCACCAGCCAGCAGGATGATTTTGGCCGTCAAGTAATAAGCGCATTTGCCAACTCACTTCGCCATGTATTTATTATTTCATCAGTACTAATGGCGCTTGGCTTTGCCGTCGTCTGTTTCATCAAAGAAAAACCCCTGCGCGATGGTGTAAAAGCAACTCCAGCCGAATAATACTCTACAGATAGTGTATTTTTTACGATATTCGGCGCTAGCAGTAGGGTATATACTATAGGTATTAACAATTAACCCAGCGTTACTAAGAACGGAATCACGTGTCAATCGTGAGCTGTGCCGCAACGGTATGTCGACGATAATTATGAGGGTAGTAGAGTCGACGAGCCCGATACGTTTTATGGGTAACTAGGCTGGATTCCCGAGCAGGAAATGAGGACTAAATATTGTTTTAGCTACCCTTTTCGCCGGACGGAAAGGGTATTTTGAGGTGCAAGGAGCGGTAGAAACAGTTCGATTGAGAAATGCCCGGCGCGAGGCAGAATATGACTCGTGGGTGTACGAACGGCTGAAAACAGACGAGATCACACAGGCTTCAGAACAGCTAAACGGCGCGATGAAGAACTCATTCGAATACTGCTTGGTCGGCGATGAGCTGTATTTTCAAGGCGAGTCTCTGACGCCGATATTTGATCGCGGGACGGACACTGCCTGGCGTCTCATGACGAGCTCGGCTGATTTCACAGTTGAATACGTCCGTCGCCTGATCGAACGCCGGCAGCTGACTGAGCAAATCAACCTGCGCAAAAACGTCGATTGGTCCGAGCCTGATGTGCTTGTTCACATCTCTCCGACGCCTGATGCTGTGTTGGATGGGACGGTACGTATGAATGCCTATGATACCGAGCGCAAAAAAATCATGATACGGATTACCGAGCCGACGCGTGACGGCGTGAAAGTCACCTCTATATCATTGGATGGCAACAACCGCATCGCCTTGCAGTCTGTAGGCGATAGCATAGGGATCACAATCCCTGATGATGCGACGAGCGAGGATATATTGGCGATGAGCGGTCTGGTGTCAAAAAGTACCTTCCGAGGACGAGAACCGAGTGATGTCTTACGAGACAGGTACGATAATGCCATGGCAGCGCAGTACGGGGGGCGATGGTACGCAGGCCGTCAGGACAGTGATGTCAGCCATACAATTGACCGCATCAACGCGCAGCCGCATATTGTCGACGAACATGTATCCATCATTGCCGAGCTCAAACGCCGATACGGTACGGGATTTCGTGAATCACTGGAATACAAAAAAGCTAACCACAATTTCTTAGCGGCCATTCATTATGCGTCAAATGAGGGCAGTTTTCACGGGTCTCTCAGCGATGCAGGCGGCAGGGCAGACGCGGAGGGGGTCGAGTTTTCCAAACCAGACTGCCCGACTGATGTGATGGCCGAGGAAGCGCTTGCCGAGCAGGGAATCGGTAACAATAAGGAAATGAAATGTGTCGAGTGCCCATTTTGTCATCGCATCGTCGATGCCAAAATTGGAGGCGGTATCATCAGCTGTCCTCAGTGCTTCAAAGCAGTTGATAAAAAGGGCAAAGTTTTCGATATTCGTAAGAGGTCAGAACCGAATGAAAAAAATGAAAAAACAATTAACACGGCTACACCAAAACCGTTATCAAACAGTCTGGCAAGGCGTGCCTTTGGCGGCATGAACGTTATTATCAAATCCGAAATTGAGATCGGCGGAGGCAGTGATGTCGTCTATGACGAAACCAATACTATAATCGCAAAAATCCGCGGAGACAAGATAGAATATGTCACAGAAAAAGAGCAAGCCGCACTTGCGGCTTAGGCACCCAGCGCTTTTCTGCCGATTTGCACGAGATGTTTTTCGCGGTATCTATTGAACGCGTCTGGATTGAAACCATGTTGTTTGATATAGCTACTAATTCGTTCCGAGCCGATAAAATGCGGTAACATGACGTAGCTTGCACCGTGTCGGTAGAGTTCGGCGGCTTCGTCATAGCTGTTGGCATGGCAAATAAATGTGGTACGCGGTTCAAAACGGTTGATGTATTTGAGCAGTACTTTGTTTGACGCAATGTCTGTCATCATGCTGACAGCCAGGCGGGATTTTCCGGCATTTATTTCTTCTAAAAATTCTTCATCGGTAGCATCACCGTAGGCATGCCGGATACCTTGTTCTTCAAGATGCTCGATAATATCCGGGTCATAATCAACCACAAGGTACCGCTGCCGCATATCGCGAAAAACACGCATGAATTCATGCCCGCCCTTGTGGTATCCGAAAAGAATAATGGGGTACAGCGCGTGTTTTTGACGACGCTCGGATGGCGACTTGCGCTCAAAAACTCGGAGATAGAGTTCCAGCGTACGGTATAATTCATCGTCGTATTTCATCAGATATGTCGAGCATCCAATAGTGATGAGCGCAACAAGTGTTATGACGGCGACGGCCTCACGCTGGATCAAGCCGGTGCTTGCAGCAAAAATAACTAGGATAATTGAGAACTCACTGATTTGGCTGAGATGCAGGGCTGCCTTAAAACTTGTAAGGCGTGTGTAACCAAGCACTCCAAGGCTGCTCATTACAAAAAGCGGCTTGCCAATCATGACAATACCAGACAACACGAGCGCGGGCAGTATACTCTGCTGCATACCGCTAAACGTGAATGTTTCGCCCAATGTGACAAAAAACAGCACGATAAAAAAATCACGAAGCGGTTTTAGTTTTGATGCCATTTCTGTCGCATAAGGGAGGCCGGCGAGTGAAACACCAGCAAACAGTGCGCCAACTTCGTATGAAAACCCGGTGGCATGAAACAATGTAGCGATGCAAAGGCCCCACGCGATACTGAACAAAAAGAGTAATTCCTGACTCGCGGCAAAAAACTTTCCGAGTTTGGGCATAACCTTAGCGCCGACGATGTACAGGCCAACCCCCAGCAGAAGTGCTTTTATGCCCAGAAACGCAAATGCTTCAGCCGAGACGCTGCCGCTGCTTGCTAGCGCCGCGACAACAACGAGCGCAATAGTCGCAATGACATCATCAATCAGAATCACACCAATAGCAATCTGTCCGTACAGCCGCGACAATTCCCGGTTGTCAGATAGCGCCTTGAGGATAATAATCGTGCTACTAAAAAAGAGGGCCACACCCAGAACAAGGGCAGTTGTATTGGTAAATCCGAGAAGCAAGGATGCGATATGGCCCGAAACACCTACCAGCGCTAGAATTGTCATGGCCGTCACGAGTGAGACGCGTCCGAGGCTCTTAATGACTCCGGCATTCATGCCAAGGCCGATAATAAACAGCAGGAGTGTAATGCCAATTTCGCTGAATGATTCAAAGGCATCCTTTGCATGCACGAGGTTGAGTACGCTTGGCCCCACCAAAATACCTGTAAGGATGTAGCTCATAATAAGCGGCTGTTTAAGCCACCGCATAATAAGTGCCATAATCGCAGCAATGGTAATCACAAAGCTGAGCTGGGTAAAGATTGAGTTTTCCATACTGTTTGTTTATTGTGCTCTCGCTTTATTATCCCAGACCAACTCCGGAATAGCAATCAGGCTATAGGGTGGCAATGATATGGGTTGCGACAAATCCAGCTAAGGCACCAATTCCAATCATAATACTGCCCCCGATTGCCAGCTCGATGCCATCGCTTAATGGACGTGTTTTAAGAAGTGACCCGCGGATAAGCCCGGAAATAAAGAGGATTACTAAACAAGTAGCAATCATCATTGAGACGGCAATGTGAAGTGACGGTATAAGCATGAGTGGCAATACTGACAACACACTTATCGACATATAGAGCACAAATTCAATGACTGCGGGCACGAAGTATTGTCGAAAGCCGTTCGGCATTTCGTGGCCGTCAAGCTCGTCGTAATAGTGCTCTGAGCTGTAGCGGATCGTGGCTGCATTGACGGCGTTGACGATGATGCCGACGATTGCGGTTGCAACAAGTACGTTTCGGTTCATTGTTGTGAAACTCAGGCCAGCTACGATTCCGGCAAATATCGCAAAGCCGCCTTCAAGCCCGTCAATAAATCCGAGCAACTTTTTTTGCGGATGTTCATGCCGAGGGTAGTGTAGATGTTTCATAAAAGCTATACTGAGCAGTATGATCACATATTACTACAAAAATATTCGATCGAAAAAACTAACGGTACTGAATCAGTTTAAGAGCGGGGCCTGGGTATGCGTTGAATCACCAACGATTGAGGAGATCCAGTATCTTACGGATACGTTTCAACTTGATGCTGGGACAATGAACGATATTCTTGACGAAGATGAAATGCCACGGCTTGATAATGAAGGGGATCTGACCTATATTTTTGTGCGCTATGCCTACACTGACGAACATAATGAGCTAACCACCGCACCACTTCTTTTTGTGATCGGCAAAGATACATTTATTACGGTAGCCCTTAAACAACTTCCTCGCTTACAGCGATTCATTGAGGGCAAAATCGATATCTCGACAACTCAGCGCACGAAATTGTTTTTGCAAATCATGGACCAAATCGTTGACCAGTATGAGCTTTTTATTAACAATATTTCCAGGCAGATTAAGATCATTCGCACTCGGTTGCGGTCGCAAGATGTCAACAACGAGGACTTCATAGATTTTGTGGTGATTGAGGATGAGCTGAACGAGTTTCTTGCGGCGATGCTACCGACAACTGCGATTTTGCGGCGGCTGATGCTTGGCAGGCATATACCTCTGTTCGCGGATGATGAGGATTTGGTTGAAGATTTGTTGCTCAATAACGAACAGTCGATCGAGGGGTGCCGGAGCAATGTCAAAAGCATTGTTAATATCCGGGAAGCGTACGCAACAATTACGAGTAACAACCTGAACCGCACCATGAAAATATTGACGGCGGCGACGATGTTGATCGCGTTGCCAAATGTGTTTTTCGGGATGTATGGTATGAATGTTGAACTGCCGTTTCAGCGGAGCTTGTGGGCATATGGGTTTGTTATCGGTGTGACGCTGCTCACAATGCTTGCGGTTGTCCTCATTGCCCGACGCAAAAAAATATTTTAATACGCTTATATGCATAATCCTCTTGACGGCATTACAGCTGCTCGCTACTATAATGTACGTATTACATATATGTGAGACAAAACAAAAAGGAGAAAAATCTATGTCAATCGAGATTGTAAAGCGTGCTTCGCGTGCAGTTCGTGTCGATGTTGCGGTTGTCAAATCAGAGTGGCAGCAGTTTATTGCGCAGTAGGAACTGTACCGCCGGAGGCTTTAATGGCCGCTTCAATCGCGTCGGATAGTTTCTGGCCATTGCCCTGCATGACATCAGATGTTATGTCAGCAGAAATCTTGGTCTTGTTAAGATAGAGCGTGGGCGTGGAGTCAACACCTAGTTTCAAACCGAGTGCACGGTCAAAATTAATCTTATTACCCACTGCTTTGCTACTGATGTCAGCTTTGTACGTCTCAATCGTAAGGCCAATTTCCTTGGCGTATTGCTCAAATTTCGTTTGCCGCTGTTCGGCAGAAAGGCTGTTCCATGTATCGCGCGTTTCATATAATTTGTCATGCATCTCCCAATATTTGCCTTGCTGGCCGGCTGCCTCGGCTGCTGCTGACGCTGCATAAGCGTGGGGATGAATTGATGTAAGCGGGAAATTACGGAACACAAAACGAACTGAATCTTTGTACTGCTCACTGATAGTCTTAAGTTTCGCGTAAGCAGCACCACAGCCTGGGCATTGGAAATCGCCGTATTCCCATAAGGTTACTTTGGCATCTTTGTTACCAAACACACGATCATTAATCTCGTGGTCTGTAACGACTGCAAATGGATCAACCGCATCGACACTCACTTTATCTTTGCTCGATACAAACACTAGACCGGCAATGATCCCGGCACACAGTACACCAAATATTATCCAACGATTCTTATCCATGCTCCTCCTTCGATAGCTATGACTCTAGTATAGCGCAGATTAACTCATAGCTGCCAGCACCTGGCAATGTACGACGAGATGCTATAGTAATACACATGACGGCTATGCTTTGGGGGATAAGTGGCTTTTTGGGGATTGCGGCTGTTTTTTTATTGTCGATTACGATACCATTTGCGTGGCGCCGCGAACGTGCTGCGCGGGCACTGAGCTTGGCCGTTATCACGGCGGTGATCACGGCCGTTAGTATTACTTCGTATGATGCACTTTGGGGGAGCGCCCTGGCGTGGGGTATGGCAGCGGCTGCACTGTACAGTTCACAGCAGCGAATGATTCATCGCCTCGCTCAAAAGATATGGATGCGCTATCGTTTGCAAATTCACCGGTGGTGCGCCGTCACGCAGTTACGGTGGCTTGAATGGTTTTCTGCATCAGATGGGCTTGTCGAGCATATCGCGATATCAAGCCGAAGCGATGTCTTGCATGGCCTCATGGATTCTTTGCACATCACCACAGCGCAAAAACATCGTATTCAGGCAGTTCTTGAGTTTGATGACATGGCGATAACCAGCTTCGCACGACCGTTACAGACAACAAAAACGGTGCGGATTACTGACACTATCGGACCATTGTTGTTGGATGAGCTGCATCGTGCCAAGCAGCCGACCTATGTTGTCCTTGATGAGAATGACGAAGTTGTTGGCACGATTCGGCATGATGTCATAATGAATGCATCACAGCATACTAGTGATATAGCATCGTTGACCCAGCCGCACCTGCTGCGGGTTTCTCCTCATACCGGTATTGATGAAGTGATCGAGTGCATGCTTTCAGACGCGATATGGCTTGCATTAATTGATGACGGCGAGAATGTGCAGGTCATAATGCTGCATGACATCCTCGGATATCTCTTGGGCAAACAGGGGCGCTAGGGTATACTGGTACCCGAAAGAGGTATAGTATGGATCGAATTTTATCGCGAGATGTCAAAGACCATATCGGTCAATCTATCATGATGCAAGGCTGGCTGCACAAAAAACGCTTTCTTGGCGGGCTTAATTTTATTGCGCTGCGTGATAGAGGAGGCCTGACGCAGGCGCTGATAGCTGACAAAGACGAGTTGGAAAAACTGCGCGGCATGCAGATTGGTACCGTATTGCAGCTTAAGGGCGATGTTGTCGCCGACGAGCGAGCACCAGGCGGAGCAGAGTTGCATGACGTTACTATTGAGGTACTGACGCCAGTGACTGACGAGCCGCCGATCGAGATCGACAAGCCAATCAGCCACAAATCAGAACACCTTGACACACTATTTGACCATCGTGTTCTAACTATTCGTAACCTAAGCGAACAAAAAATCTTCAAAATCCGCAATGCGCTCGTACGTGGTATCCGCAACTACCTGTATGAGCATGACTTTACAGAAATCGACACCCCCAAACTGCTTGGCAAGCCAACCGAAGGTGGCGCTGAAGTGTTCATGCTTGATTATTTTGGTCAACAGGCATGTTTGGCGCAAAGTCCTCAGCTGTACAAACAAATCATGGTAGGAGCATTTGAGCGCGTCTTTGAAATCGGTCACGCGTATAGGGCGGAGCCAAGTGCCACAACGCGGCATATGACTGAGCTCACGATGCTTGATATCGAGATGGGATTTGTGCGTGATCATGACGAGGTTATGAGTCTTGTTGGTGATATGACAATGCATGTGGTTGCGGGTGTATACGATACGATGAGTGATGATTTACGAGCACTGAATGCCCCTGAGCTGAAATTGCCTGCCGACGGGGTGATTCCATGCTTTACTATCGCTGAGATTCACGATATGTACACCAAGGCAACCAAGAGGGACACCACCTCTGAAAAAGACCTAATCCCAGACGAAGAACGCTGGATTGCCGACTATGCGAGAAAAGAGCTCGGTAGTGATTTCGTGTACGCGCGTGATTTTCCACGAGAGGCAGGCAAATTCTATCATCGTTTTAAAGACGACGGCACGGTCGCGTGGGCTGATCTCCTGTATCGCGGCCTAGAAATTGCTACGGTTCCGCTTCGTGAAAACAACCACGCAAAAATGGTCGAGCAAATGACGGCCGCTGGCCTCGATGTGAACGCTGAAGGCTTCAAATACTACTTGCAGGCGTTCCAGTACGGCTTGCCGCAACATGGCGGTTGCGGATTCGGGATTGACCGGCTGGTACAAAAGACTATCGGGCTTAGCAACGTCAAAGAAGCGACGCTTTTCCCGCGTGACATCAACCGGCTCACGCCGTAATATTTTGTAACCTACCTCATATTTTCAGGCGAGCTATGTAGTACAATAAAATTAACTAAATAGGGGGAAATTATGGATTTTGGGAAAAAGAAAGCCGCCGATGTCAACGCCGAACCGTCGACAATCGCAGCTGAACCTCGACAGACGACAGTCATCAAAAAATCACGCAGTGCGTGGTCGACAGTAGCGTTTTTCTTTTTATTGCTGTTGCTGATAGCACTCGGGGCAATTGCCTGGATGTACTTCATGTGGCAGGATTCTCAAAACCAAGCAGCTTCAAGCAAAACCGAATTAACCTCGGCTCAAGCCACTATCTCAAGCCTGCGTGAAAAAATAGCTACATCGAACGGCGAAGCAAGTGCGCAGGCACAAACACCAGTAAATGACGAAGCTGATATTAAAACAGCTGCCAAAAATTATAATGACTCACTGGCAAATCCTTTTAAGAACCCCAAGATCGAGGTAGCGAAAAAGGATGGGTCGCAGGCAATTGCAATGGTGAGTGAGGGCGTCGCCGGTTACAAGCTGTATCTCAAGAAAGTTAACGATACGTGGATGGTGGTGTATTCAGGCCAGAATGTTCCACCCGCCGAGATCGTCAAGCAGTTTGATATAAAGCTATAGCATACGCATGCGCATTCCTCCGGTCAGAATTGCAGATTTTCGGTCGAGGGTGTGGGATAATTACGACCATCAACGTCGTGCTATGCCATGGCGTGATGATCATAGCTTCTATGCTGTGCTGGTCAGCGAGCTGATGTTGCAGCAGACACAGGTTACGCGGGTTATTCCGAAATTTCATGAATTTATGCGGCGATTTCCGACGATCGAAATATTGGCGGACGCGCCGCTAGCTGACGTGCTGATCGCGTGGCAGGGACTTGGCTACAACAGACGCGCGAAATACCTGCATGAGGCGGCCAAAGCTATCGTACTGTGCGGTGTGCCGCAGACGCGTGACGAGCTGATCGCGCTACCAGGTATCGGCGCCAATACAGCTGGTGCAATTATGGCATATGCATACAATAAGCCGGAGGCATTTGTTGAAACCAACATTCGCACTGTGTATCTGCATGAATTTTTCCTAGGTCAAAAGTCGGTGACGGATGCACAAATTATCGAGTATGTCGCCGCAACAATCGACCGCACCAACCCTCGTAAATGGTATTGGGCCCTTATGGATTATGGCCGGTATCTCAAAGCGCATTCACTCGGCGATATTTCTGCCAGCCGACACTATAAAAAACAGACACCGTTTCAGGGCTCGCTCAGACAAGTGCGCGGGGCGATCCTCCGTGAACTTACCCATGGTCCAACTGACACGCGACAACTCAAGCGTCATAGCAGTGAACATTTTGACGCCGTGCGAGATGGATTGATACGAGATGGGTTGATTGAGCAGCATGGTGATATCATCTGTTTGACAGCCCACTCCGACCAGTCATAATAGAAAAGGTGAAATATCTATTTGTGTCAGCATTCGTTGCCTTTGTCGTGGCCGTGCCAATCTCGGCGATTGATCCTGATGCCATGACCCCACAGGAATATACTATTATCGAGAGTAAGTGCCGGACTGCACAAGGTATTATTCAACGTATCGAGTACGTCGATCCGGTCGTCCGTGTCAATCGTGGTACCGTGTATAACTCGCTATCAAAGCTAATGACAGCAATGACATCTCGAGCGGCCTACAATGCCTATAGTGTGGCATCGTTCGCCGACGAAACACGTGCTGTTCAGGACCAACGATCGCAGTTTGCAAAAGATTATACTGATTATGAGATAAGTCTGCGGGAGGTCATCAATATTGACTGCGTACATGACCCACAAGGCTTCTATCGCAAACTGGTAGATGTACGGTCGAAACGTGCTGTCGTTGCGCTGCGCGTTCGCGAAATTGAGCGGCATCTGGATGTTTTCTCCGACGCGATCAAGCAGCTTGAAACTCAATTGAAAGCGAGGGTACAGTGACCCACCTTCGCAGCCTCATCCGGCGTCTCAAGACCCTCCTGGCGCGTCACTTACTGCTCTCAGGACTTGGGCTCCTTGTCATGATTGCCCTCATCATGACGAGCATTAGCATGACACTTTACGTGCTTAGCGGCGCTTCCGGACTTGATCTGAGCCGTCCCGGGTTTTCGACAACGCGCAATACCCTTAGCTCTGGAACTGATGATACGACATTTGACAGTGCTGGAGCACTCGATCAGTCTGACGTTGACCAGTTCAAAACAATGTACCAAAAGCAGCGAAAAAAGCTACGCGAGATAGGCTCGTTTAATGACAGCACGCTTAGCGATGAGTCGCTCGGGCTGAATGTGCCTCCAGAAACCCCGGACACGGTGGAGCAATAAGTCGTGGCACTGCTTGACCCGAACGAGTATGTCATTGCTCGCAAACGCAAAAAATATCGTTTCGCACTTTTTGCAAACGCCCCAAACTGTTTCGAACTCGACACCTGGCAACAGCTTCACCAGGACAGTCCTGGTGATGCTTGGACGGTGGAGGTGGGAGCGGGGACGGCGTTGTTCTTGGTGGAGTTGGCGACGCGATACCCGGAACGCAAATTTGTGGCGATTGACGTCAAATCCGATCGACTACAAAGAGGTGCGCATGAGGCCATAGCGCGCGGACTCGACAATATTTATTTTGTGCGAGCCAGGGCAGATCAATTACTGGATGTTGTAAAGTCATCATCAGTGCGCGAAATCTGGCTGACGTTTTCTGACCCGTTTCCGAAAAAACGCGATGCAAAACGACGCTTAAGCTCATCGCGGTTTTTAGAGCTTTACACGCAAGCATTATCGAGCCACGGTGTTATAAAAATGAAAACAGACAGCCATGAGCTGTTTGACTGGTCGCTTGAGCAGTTTGTGGCAGATGGTTGGAATATCAAAGAGTTGTCGTACGACCTACATAACAGCGATTTGTCAGAAGACTACAAAATCCTCACTACTTACGAGCAAAAATGGCTTGGACAGGGACTCAAGTCGTACTATCTTTCGACTTCATTTCAAAAGTAATTGTGTCACTTATTATCCGATCGAGTAATAAGTGACACAGGATAAGTATAGATGAGTATGGGCTGCCAAGACTCACAAGACTCACGAATGATCATGAGCTTTGGGAACCGCCCGAAGGCGGTCGCGTCATGCAACGCGACTCACCCTCGGGCTTGCGGTTATCTGTCAGCAGTCATACACCTGGCTGGCGCACCCCTCGCCGAAGAGTCGGTCTGCCTGGCGGCAGGCGGCATACTCTCCGCGTAGTGGGGGCACGATTCGGCTGTGCCAGACCGGGTTGCGCGAAGCGGTGATGAGTCGGTCGTAGGCCTCTCGCACCTCACCATCGTCGAAGCTGCCCCACTCCCCGGGGATGTGGTATGCACCACCGTCTGGGGTGTCGTACACTTCGTCGGCTTCGAGCCGCTGGATCGCGGTGAA
>CAZHGM010000020.1:0-15242 GCA_964532145.1 uncultured Candidatus Saccharibacteria bacterium
TCCTCGTGGTTCTATGCACCACAATCTTACATAGTATGCACCTCTTTTGCTAGCAATTTATGTGAGGGGTGTGTTCAGTATATTGGGAGCCTGACAAGGCTTGAAAAAGAAAAACTAGCCATGCAAGACAAAAAGCCTATTGATATCGACCGTATACTGGCAAGGGTCAGGTTTTTCCTGGAAAACCTTGATTCACTACTGTTAAAACAACAAGATCCCCGCAAAAAAGCCAAGTTATTCGGCCTATTGTTCAACCAGTTGCCAACCTACGATGATTTAGATTATGGAACACCAAAAACACCCCTTTTTACAGGGGTGAATTCGGTCTTTCGGCTTGCGCCGCTTGAAAAATCTCTTATGGTGAACCGTTTGCTTGCGAACTGGAACCTTGTATCTAGTGAGTTATTGCGTTGGGTTAAGATACTCAGAGATATACAGACTAACTTATCCTATGAAGCAATTTTAGACTCCTGATCTTGCTTAGGTGCTGGTTGCTTAATTTGGGATTTATATTTATCTATAAAACTCACATAGCACTGTATATATCCTAACACGAGAATACCCACAAAAGCATCTGTAGTCATTGGTTTGCCAGGTTTTTTAGGATCAATGGGACGAAACAGGTTCTGTAGCTCCTGATCTCCAATTCCAACGACCGTTATGGCTTGTAACGCTCCGTCTAATTTTTCTATTAGTTCTGCAAAATCAGACTTAAGCACGATGTCATTGAATGAGAAGCCATATTTGTTACTCGTGTCGGTATAAATGTCTCTGATATTTTGCAATGATTTTTTTAATTCCGATTCGAGGTCACGATCGCTATAGCCACGTAGAATGCCGTCCGAAGACAACCGAGCCAGCTGTCTAAATGCACCCTCTGCACCCTCGTTAAGGACACTTGTAGTGTCCTTATTAGTATTGATATATTGCATTAGGTTTTTGAGTATATCGAGATTGTTTTTGCTCTTGTAGTTTCTAATTGCTAGGTTGAGAGCTAGTAAAGAGTTGCAGCCGAATATCTTTTGTAATGCGACCGATCTGGGGACTGCATATTGCTTCGCTAGGCTTCTCTCTCGCAGCATATCGACGAGAAGAACTGTAAACGCAACAATAAGGACACTAGCACTCAAATTGATGATAAAGTCACGCAGCATACCATCAGTAACGCAAGCAAGATAAAAAAACACCAATGACAGTACAAGGCTGACTAGAATTATGACTACGTTTGGCTTGAAAGATGCAGCCTTTAAACGGCGAATATAGTTTCTCACCATTTCAGTTTGAACTTCTGTGTATATCGTTTGCCAGTCGAATCCCTAAACCAAGTGCATTTTATGTCACCAATCTCACGTTTTTCTATCCGCAGGCTTGTTATTAGTTCAGCGTGATCAATCCAGGTCGAACAACTATCGCCCTCTTTGACTGTTTTTGGCAGGTTTAGATTAGGTGTTGTAGTCAGTATGAGATCTGACTTGTCGTAGAAGGTAAAACCAACCCCTTGTATTGTTACTGGACGTTTTCCCGTGTTAGCGGCTGTTAGGATAACTTTTGCGCTCCAATCTCCCGTACCTGTTATGAGGCCGTGGCTTGCGGAAACTTTGAGCTTTCTTCTGTCGCTGAGATAATTTAATATCGTGACACTAGCACTCACGGTTGCAACAATCGCGGCGTACCAAGCGACCGTATTTGCTGATATTGTGATACTTAGTTCTGGCATATTACCTGGCTAGCGAAGCGTCTTCGCCACCTCCTTGATAGCTGCTGTAAATTTTGAATCCTCATCTTGCACACTCTTGCTGAGCTGGTCATAAGGAACAAGAGAGTCGCTTTCTGGACTGTATTTCGCTGCCCAAGCCGCCCAAGCATCGTGCACGTCTTCATTAGTGACGGCAGCGCCCTTGGTGAGCGCCAGTACAGCGTAACTATTAAATAGATCCGATAACCCGTCCTTGGGAAGTTCATTTGAACGGAAGTGCTGCCTGATTTTTTCCGCTATCTCTTGTATGTAATTTTTATCGTCCATAGCCTTACTTGATTATAACTTTAAAAAGCGCTCCCAGAAGTATGAACAGGTAAATAAGAAGGAAGACAAGTGGTACTATCGCTTCTATATTAGTTAGTTCAGTGTATCTGTCCTTGAATTTAAGCCAACGCTGTCGCAACTGTTTGAGCTTGCCATTTGATTCATCGCTTGTTTGCTGCTTGAGGGTTTCCCACTCATCGGTGAAATATTGATACGGCAGGTCTTTTTCGATCTTATTAATGACCGTAAATTTTGCTCGATTAAGCCTTTTATATGAGCGTATTGAGAAGAACCAGGTCAGGGCCAATACAACTCCAACAGCAGAAATAAACAGCAGTACAGCACGCTTGTCGTCTGCAAGTTTCTCATACATAAACCCAAGTAAAGATACAAGGAGCGTGTTGATTGAAAGAAAAAATCCGTTTGCCGTAAGACGTCTTGAAGAAACACGATCGGACATTTCAACTGCGAGTTTATATATTTCGATCTTGTCTTTCATACTATGTATCTAGAGCGAATTAATAAATCCCGCTATCCCGTCCCACGACCACTCGATACAGGCATAGTCAGTCATAGCATCAGGCTTGCTTTTGTCTGTTTTTTGAGCATAAACGCCGAGCAATGGTTTGCCCTCTGCTATGGCGGTTTTAATTTCGTAGATTTGTCCAGTTGCCTGTAGGCTGTTTTTGCTGAGAATCGCAACTACGCCATTACAACCTCTTATGCGGGTTGCAACTTTTTCCCGCCACTCAGTCTCGTAAGGTTCCTTGACCGACATATCAACAAACTCAAACGGACTGTTTTTACCCCTTGCTTGGCCTACTAAAAAGTCCCTCGCATACTTGTCTTCACTCGCAAATGCTATAAAAATCCGTTTCGCCACAACTTCGCCTCCGTTACTGTTGTCGATATTATACCAGAAACAGAGGTAATATGCTATGATAATGAGGTCTAAATCAATAGTTACGCGAACCGCAATTTCTTTGCGTTGATTAAGCCTAAAAATGGCATCACGCATAAAAAGTAGCTGGGCTTAATCGCTTGACTATTGGTTTAGACACCTGCGTGGTGCCTTTTTTGTTGCACTGCGCTCAAATACTAAACCCATCAAGGAGGACGGGCAATGCCAACAAGTAAACCACCCTTATACAAACGTAACTGGTTCATAATCCTGCTACTGATAGTAGTTGCACCTGTCGGCATCGTGCTGGCGTGGACAAGCAACTGGAAGAAGTGGCAGAAGATTGTTGCTACGATCATTGGCGTTATATTCATCTTCATTGGTATTGCAGCCCTATCGCCATCTGACGACAAGAAAGCTGCCACTGACACGAACACGAAACAATCAACGAGTAGCTCGTCATCGGCAAAAGAAGAGACAGTAACATTGACGCAAAGCGCGGCCGAGAATTACTGCCAAGATGCTAATTTGCTCCAGAACTACATTGACATCAAAACGACAAGCATCGTCCAGGCAACTGACTACAATCCGTGGTTTGGTGATAGTGGATCGACAGCCTCAAACGGTGACAAGATTTATACATTACAGTGGAGTGGCAAGAACAAAGACACTGATGCAAAGGTTGGGTTTGTGTGCGATATCAGCGGTACAGATAAAAATATCACGCTACATAACCTCGCCATTGATGGCAAATCAGTCTACGGACCAAAAGACGAAAACTAGATAGCTTACTCGGCAGAACAAACACAGCTAGACGTGCTTAAAGACTCCGTGTAGCTGTGTTTTTGCGTTTGACCTATTCCTATTCATTTTGCTTGAAAATTAGCGTGCAGAGCCGTAGTTTGAGGCGTAAAAATCATTCGCTCACCCCTGTTAATCTGTAAAAATATGCGGTATAATAAAATTATGGAAAAGCAAGAAAAAGCATATACAATTGGGCACTCACGAGTAGACATACAAACATTTATCGGGCTACTCAAGACGGTAGATATTGAAACGGTTATTGATTGCCGAAGCCGTCCCCGTTCTCGCTGGTGGTGGTTTAATGAAGCACGACTCTCGCAGTATCTTGCAGACGCAAACATACAGTACGAGTGGCGTGGAAGTTCCATCGGCGGCTATGGCAGAGGTGAAGATTACGACGAGGTGCTTGATGAGCTCGCTGAACGCATCAGCGATGGCGAGAAGCTTGCCCTTACGTGCTCGGAGGGTTTGCCTCAGAACTGTCATCGAGGCACAGAACTAGCCCCAGAGCTTGAAGCTCGTGGAGTCGAGGTTGAACATTTAATCTACGGTGTGCAGCGATGACAAGCTCTCTTACTGTCTTAAATAATTATGAATACATCGAAAGCCTGTTTGACGAACTCGACGTTCGCCCCGATACTCTGAAGGACTACAAAGCACGCTTACGGCACTTTGTGTCATTCTTGCACCATTACGGAGCGTTTGACCGTAAAATACTCGTCGTGTACAAGCGTATGCTAGCCGACACGAATTATAGCGTTTCGACAAAGAACAAATATCTCGTTGCAGCCAAGTTATTTACCCGCTTACTCTACGCAAATGGCTTTATTCCGCAGGACATCAGCCAGAGTGCAAAGAGCTTTCAGCAGAGCAAACTACACAAAAAAGCAGGATTGACCGAAAATGAAGTATTGCGAGTGATCGGCTGGCTCAATGACAACCCGCACAAGCTACGAGAGCGTGCTTTACTGTGCCTTCTGCTCTTTCAGGGGTTACGACAAGCCGAAGTCTGCAATATACGTCTCAGTGATGTCGATATTGCCAGTGGTCAACTCTTCATACTTGGTAAAGGACGCGACGATAAAGAGCCAGTCGTGCTGCACGAACAGACCAGACGAACACTGAAGCTGTACATAGCGTTAATGAGCTGCAAAGGAGATGATTATTTATTCACTAGTCGGAGCTGCAAAAGCAAGTACGGCAAGCTCACCACCAGAGGAATGTGCCTGATTATCGAAGCGATCTTTGACGAGCTAGATATTCAACGCAGCGTGCATTGCCTAAGACACTACTACACGACACGGCTCGTGAAATCATTGCCAAATCTTCTCGATGTAGCACAGTTAACACGCCACAAAAGTCTTGAGATGTTGCAGGTGTACACAGATGAGCTGCACGATGACGAGAAGTCCGAACGACTTCACGCAGCGTTTTCGCAGGTGTCAGAATTACTGGCTGTATAAACGCTGACCTCACAGTATGATAGGTGTGCCACAAACGCTAACGTTGCACGTTGCAAACGCTAGCAGAGCCTTGAAAAACTGCCGAGCATCTAGAAAGCATATGATAGCGTTTGATATGGTGTTTTTATGTTAATAACAGATAAGAACATCTGTGCTTGTGTGACGAAGTATGCGCGATATAATTTCGGAAATTATCTATGGCGAACCGAATTACTTAACAAAAAATTATTTATACGAACCTATTTTTGCGCTATAATTGAGGCTGTACATTTACTAATTTGACCTTGTTTTTTAACACGTCTGAGAGTGAAACAGCATCAATGCAGTGCCTCTCGCTAGCTCCCTAGTGTACGTGTAAGGTAAGCCGACCAAGAAAGCTGCGATCCAAATGTGAAAGCAGCGGTAACGTTTAGCGTTACTGGCAGACAGCAATCAGTGCTGTTTCTTGTGTCGGCTTTTTGATTGCAAGAATTTCTAGGCTGGTTTCCGTCGGGAGTCAGTGATGCAACTAGATCCAATCATCACCGTTAAAGAAGCTAGAAAGATTCTAGGTAAAAAATCAGAGACAATGAGCGATGATCAAGTCGAAGCATTGATCGATTCGTTGCAACTAATTGCAGAAACATTATTATCAAATTAGGGTTCTTAAAATATAATAGGTATAAGATGAAAGATGTTGAAAAATTAGCCCCAAGGGTTCCAGAAAGACTATTGCGAGAAAAAGCAAAACAGCTTATTGAGAGACCTCGTACTGCAGTCGCCTATTACCGAGTTTCAACCAAAGACCAGACATTCAACGCCAGCCCAGAAGTTCAACGTAATAAAATTCAGTCGTTTGCCGACAATGAGAACCTGAAGATTATTAAATGGTTTGGCGATGGTGGTGTATCAGCAAAGACCGTTAGTCAAAGAAAAGAGCTGAAAGACTTACTTGCATACTGCCGAAGAAACAAGAGAAAGATCGGCTATCTTATTATCTACAATATGCGCAGAGCATCAAGAGACACGCTCTCATATTATTCTGAGGTAAAATCCGTACTCAAACCTCTTAATATTGGTGTTCGTTCAGCTTCAGAACCTAGCATTGATGACACCGCAATAGGCGAGTTTCTCGAAACTATGCAAGTTGCAACCGGAGCTTTGGATAATAGCAACAAATCGACAACCACAGTAGACAATATGAGATCAGTGGCACGAGAAGGATGGTGGCAGTCGAATATTCCCCTTGGTTGGAGTTCTAAAAAAGTCCGAATTAATGCCAAGCAAAACAGGACTATGCTCGTTAGAAATGAATATTCCTTGCTTGTAAAAGAGTTACTGGAAATGTATGCCCGTGCTGAAACTGACCAGTCTGGGCTAACTCGTAGTGCAAAAGAAATGGGGCTGAAGAACAGTCTTGGAAAATACCCAGAGGAAAACGCTATACACCGTATGCTCATAGAGGCTGCTCACGCAGGTTATATCTGCAATAAGACCACTGGATTTGAAATGTTTGAGGGCAAGCATATCAATGACGCTCTTATCAATGTCGAGACATACAATACTATACAACGACGTCTAGGAACGACCCCTGCCGCTCAGAAGGAACGACAAAGCGATAAGAGCAATCCCCTCTATCCTCTAGGTAAGGGCTTTATGTTGTGTAGTAATTGCAGGAAGCCGTTTTATTATTCAGCACCTACCACTGGCGGTAAGAAGTCACAGTCTCCGAGATATCACTGCACAAGAACTGAGTGTCGAGGAAAAGTACCTTCGATCAAGGCGGATGAAGCGAATGAGTTGTTTATCCGTACGTTAAAGGAAATTGCTCCATCATTAGAAATTATGAAACTCTATAAGGAACTCCTGAAGAGAGTCGCTATAAGGCAGTACGATGGTCTCAATAGGCGTATTAGTGATCTCAGAAATGACATTTCAAGCCTTGATACAGAGAGGAAGAACGCGCTACGTAAGTGGGCGTCAAGTGACACTATGACTGCCGACGAAAAGGACGATATTGTACAGGCAATTGACGAGGAGCGAGACCGTAAAGAAGTTTTACTTGAGGAATTGCTTGAAAGTCAGAAGCTCAAGGAAAGTGAAATTGACTATGCGCTAACCCATATGGCGAATCCGAGCAAATATTGGAAAAACGCAGATCTTGAACAGAGGCGAAGGTTCCAAAAGTTAGTGTTTCCAGATGGGGTATTCTTTGATAGCAAAAAGCGCACTTTTGGAACCGAAAATATAAGCCCTATTTACAGATACAAACCAATCAAAAAAGACCCTTCAAAGTCTGAAGAGTCTCTTATGGTGATCCCACCGGGAATCGAACCCGGGTTGTCAGGATGAAAACCTGATGTCCTAACCATTAGACGATGGGACCATGAAGCTGAGTGAAGAACAAAATGATTGGAAATCATTTTTTATTCCGAAGCGAATGGTCTTATCTTTTTAAGATGGGACCTCGTCACATCTCGCCCTCTTATCTCGCAATAGGATAAATCTTATTGCTTCGATTTTTGGACGGATGCTCCTCTCGAACAAATCAACAGATTTTGTTCGTTGCAAGCACAAACGCACAGGAGCACAGGTGATTATAGCAGATAGTAACAGATACGAAAAGTAATTCCCCCAGGGCGCGATGTGACCGAAGCCACAACCCCCCTTTGGTTGTCAGACGACGAGGGAAAGAAGCATGCAGCGGATGACAGCCTGCCTCTCATTGAGTGGCACATCAGCGTCACCCTAGACCTTTGCCGCAAGCTCATCAACGCTTGCACCGGGGTTAGCGGCGAGCGTTGCAAAAAAGTGCGTTTCGGATCATATCCCAAGTTGGTTTTGGGCGTCGGTGATTCATGCTGCCGACACCTTCCGCAAGTACTCAATGCACCTGACATCACGCCCAGTGCAGCGCTCGGTGGTGGTGACACGATCGAGAAGGCGTTGCAACTTCACCCTCGCGCACTCCCGCAGGTATATCTTCTGACGCTTACATTGCCTGACAGTTCTCTTGGATTTCGCCATGGGTACTCACCCCTTTCAGGGTGATGGGGGATTCTTTCACGACAGGCTGTCATGGATTTCCGACTTCAGCACCTTTGCCGAACCCGTCCCATAAATGTTCTATCATTTATACTTTATTGACAAAATATGTCAAATATCACCTCAAGGCTATATCATCGGTCAATGTACGGTACATTATCTTAACAGTTATAGGGATAGTAGAAGGGAGGGAAGAATCAAGTAACTTTAAATATACTAACTTTGGGACCAATCGTAACGTTAAAGCTCGTAGCAGGACCTACTGATACCATTGGCGTAAGGTTGAGATCTCTGTATTGTTGGATTGTCTGTGGATTCGTAAACGCGAGTGTGACAGCACTTGCCGTGGTAGTATATTCAGCCGCTTTCCACAAACAAAGCCAGAATGTTCCGTCGCTCTTCTGGAGTAATACGTGGCGTATACCTGCTGGCACGGAATAGTCAAGTGTGCCCGAGGGCGTATACGATGTTGCGGCGTCTGACAGAATCGTGGTCAAATTGTGTAAGGCCTGCCCAGCAGGCTTCACTTCATAGTCATCACTCTCATTCCCAAATAATCCATAGCCGTTATACATAACTAGATTAAAAATATAAGTCTGTTGCACGCCCATCCGAAAGCTTTCGAGCAAGATCCGAGGAACAAATGATCCACTCCGTAACTCACCCGTAGCCCCAGACCCTTGGGAGTTTGTCTCTGTAGTGATAATCGGCTTCTGTCGCGATATATACCAAGAGTAGTAGCGATACCGATTCATTGGATCATCCGCAGTACCGCCAGTTGGTGCTACGCTAGCAAATTGTGTTGCCCAGCCCGATGGGAGCTCGTTCGGTGTTTTTGATTGGAATGTAGTCTCCGGTAATTTTGCTGTCCCAAAGTAAGTGTGAAGATTTCCAAAGTCAAAGAAATTTTCAATGGTCTGAGCATTAGCCGCATCAAATGTCGTCTTGGTCTCTGAGGCATCGTTAAATGTACCGCCAAGCTTGTACCCAAGCAAGGATGGCCCAAGAATTTTAACTCCGTTTGCTCTCAATGTGCTAGTACGAGCCCATAGCTTAGGAACGCCGTACGCAATATTAAGATCAAAGTCATTAGGGTCAGCGGTCTTATCCCTGTCAAGCTCGTTAAAATACTCGACTGCATATGCCGCGTTACCAATCGTTGGGTTATCATTGAGGAAATCAAGTAACGAACTGATCTTTGAGTCGATTGCAGTGTGATTCGTGACATTGTCAGCACCCAGCGGGGCAAGGGTATGAATGATTTTACAGCCATTGTTAACAAGTAAATTCATTCGGGTTATAGCGGCTGTCATTTGTGCTGGTGACCCTAGGGGTATAACGGTACGAATTCGTTTTACCCCCGCAAAATTTAGCCTGTTGATCAATGTAGCATTTGGCATGTTGATAGCAGTAGTTTCGTTAAGAGCAGCTGATATACCAATAGAATCTATAAAATCACCCGTCCAGCGTGCATTGCTTGGCCCAACGGGTGGGTCTGGAGGCGTGATAGTTTGTTGTATCTGTAGATACCAGTTAGTACCATCAGAGACAAATGCTTGAGATCCACCCATGTAGCCTGCTTGCCAGGATACCTCTCCGTCGATCGTCGCACTACCTGTCGGAACCACATTAACCGTTGTTGTATCATCACCCCCTTCGACTTTTTTTACCCGTACTATCGCACCGGCGACCGCAGGTGGGAGCGTAATGGTAAATGTACCTCCAGATGTATCGGCAAAGATCATATCACCAGCTCGCGCAGTGACATTTCCTTTAGCCTCATAGACATTATTTCGAAGTGAGTCCACCTGCCAGGTGGCAGTCGTCGGACTCGTCGCCTTCACGATATCACCCGCGATCGGCGTGCCACTTACTGTAACACCATTAATTGCAGAAACAACACTGGCATCAAACACTCCCGTCACATCACCTGCTAGCATGACCCCACTCGCCATATTCACTTTGTTAGCAAGTGTTGAGTCAAGCTTAGATTCACTAATCGCCCCATTATCAATCGAGTTATTGCCTACAGATCCCACGCCTAGTGCTGACGAGTGTACCGCACCATCCGAAAGCATACCGTCATCAGTATGACTTACCGTTAAGAAATCATTCAGTACTTGTCCCCACTCGCCAGAATCACTGCCTACTTGTGGAAGTCGTGCCATATTCTCCTCTTTTCCTAATTACACCAGATACCAGTTAGTACCATCACATATAAAATCTTGTGAAACCCACTGTGTACTTGCCGTCCAGTCATCCGAACCACCATCAATTAATGCAGAGCCGGGGGTAGCGACCGTGAGTAACGTTGCGTCATCAACTTTCTTCACTGTCACATGCAACCCAGATTCCGCTGCTGGAAGTGTGATAGTAATCGCACCCGTTGCAACAATATACTGGCCGTCACTGGCTGTCATATTATTAGTTGCAGTAACAACGGTCCGTAGAGGGATAACCGCCGTATCATCAATGCCCCAAGTCGCTTCACTTGCGCTTGTTGCCTTCAACACTTGTCCAGCGGCTGGAGTGCCGCTGACAGCAATGCCTGATATCTTGCCGACAACCGTCGCAGATACGGGGCCTGTTACATCGCCACTCAAGGTCGTTGATGGCGTACTGTTAATCTTTGCAGCAAGCGCCGTGTCTAATTTCGATTCAGTAATTGCACCATCCTGAACTGCCTGTCCATTTACTGCTCCTGCGACAAGGGAGTTTGTCGACACGATACCGTCCTTGAGACGACCGTCCTCGGCATGTGCCACACTCAAAAAGTCATTAAGAATTTGCCCCCACTGACCTTCGTCAGCACCTGGGATAGGTAGTCGTGATGCCATATGTATCTCTTCCTTTTCCTTTAACAAAATGCTTTTGTATATCTATACTATAGTATACTATCGGGCTTTTTGGAAAATTTTGCTTTTATTCCTGGTAACTCTGACCACTGCGTCGTATACCGCGGGCTGCGACGCTCCCGCTTACTGCGCCACGTGTCAGTCGACATTTTCTCTGATGCCTGGTAGACAACATGTCCGTACTTTTTATTTAGTTTATCAACTGAATTCATGAGTCCGAGACGCTCATCGCGGCGCGGTTCATCAGCAAGCATTGATAATTGCCATACCTCTCGATCAACAATGTCAAGTAATACTACGCCTGTCTTTTGATACGCAAACTGATCATCATATATTTGCTTAAGCCCGTTGAGAGCTGCTGTCATAATACGCGCCGTGTCCGCCGAAGCCTCGGCGAGAGTAACTGTCGTCGAGAGATAGACGCGCCGAGCATCTTTACTGTGTTTATTCGCCGATAGAAATACCATAATCCTGCGAGCAAGGCTGTCTTGCGCCCTCAGCCGCACCGCAGCCTGAGCTGCAAATGTCGCCACAGCGCTCTCCAGCATATGATAGGCGCGCACTTTATGGCCGAACATTCTGGAGCGCATGATGGATTTGCGCTGATCGTGCACGTCGCCAAACGGAATCCGCGGCGTACCGCGCAACTCGTCAATCATTTTCATGCCAGTAATATTGAATTGTTGCCGCAACCATGCATCAGATGCGCCAACAAGCTGCCAAGCCATCGAGATGCCTTTGTCGCGCAGTTTTGGTGCCATCCGCCAGCCCACACCCCAGATATCCTCGATTGGTAACTCGCGTAGCAGCTGCTCACGATGGGCATCATCGGTGACAGCGTAGACCCCACCGTGTTTTTTGGCGTACGTGCTGGCGATTTTGGCGAGGGTTTTTGTCGGACCGATGCCAACCGAAACCGGAATGCCGATTTCACCCCAGATGCGGTTTTTAACAGAGGTAGCCCACGCCTCATAGTGTAAAATACCAAGACGAGAAATATCCAGAAAGCATTCGTCAATCGAATACACCTCTATGAGCGGCGTCACTTCGCGAAGTAGCGTCACAATGCGTTCGCTGATATCACCATACAGCTCAAAATTAGCCGAAAACAACGTCACGCCATAGACGTTCACTTCATTTTTCCATTTAAACAGCGGCGCACCCATTGGCAGCCCGATGTCTTTGGCCTCTTGCGAGCGTGATATAAAACAGCCGTCGTTGTTACTGAGGACTGCGACAGGTTTTGTTTCCAGCTCAGGACGAAACAGCCGCTCGCAGCTGACGAAGAAATTATTGCAATCAATCAGCGCGTACATTCATCATCCTTCTGCACTAGGACAGTCCTAGTGCAGTTATGGGCTGCAGGACATAGGTGACGATGCCCCATAGACTGGTATCAGATGGAGCAATGCTACCGTCAAGCAGATGAAAGGCATCGCGGCGGATGCGGCACAACATGAAGTCATCAGTAACAATCGCCACCACGATACGACCATCATGGGGCGGCAATGCGCGATCGACCACGACAATTGCCCCTGCTTCCCAGTGAAGCTCCTTGACAGCTGCTTCAAGCCGCCAAAAGTACGTACTAGCACGATGTTTGACAACCAGCTTGTCCAGACTCAAATAACGGCCGTGCTGGTCCTCGCCAGCATTAGGAAATCCAGCATGATACACCAGACCATCTTCAACCGCGCCTTTTTTCATACTCCTAGTATGGCATACCCGCACATCAATAGTGCTTATGCCATGATGTAATATTGACATTTTTACAAAAAAGATTATTCTTATGGACAAAGCTGAAAGATAACTGAAAAAATAATTTCATTAACGGGTGGGGCAACAAGGAGTTGTCCATGAAAAAACTCTCACAAACTTTAAGGGTATTGCTCGCATTGATCGTTGCGACATTCAGCAATGGTCTCGTTAGCAACTTTGCCTACGCCTATCCTGGCACAGGCACTGGCACACTGCACGAAGTTGTCTGTCACGCCGAAGGCAACGGTAGCTTGCATGGCATTCCTCCAGCACAGACATCTAGCCACATTGACCAGGCAACTGGTCTGCCTTATACAAACGGCGTGCATGTCAATGACTTCTTGGTATATGCACAATATCCAGCTGATACTGACTGGAGCGACCTCAGTAAAGATATTAAAGACGCTGTGGACACTGAATGTGCCAAAGGTCCCGTCGTTACTCCTGCAGCAGTAACATTTAATGATGTCTGTGGTCTGGGTAACGACACCTACACGGTACCCGCAACTGACTATGTTCAATACAAAATTGGCACTTCAGTCGTTGCCGCTGGTACATACCACGTAACAACCGCTGGATCAGTTACTGTTACCGCTGAACCCATCTTGCTTCATCAAATTGCCGAAGGTGCCACAAGCTCTTGGATACATACGTTTACGAATGAGGCATGTCCGCCAAATGCCCCAAGTGTCACGACACATACTCCAAAATGTTCGCTGGCGAACGCTTCGACTGGGGCTGTCAGCGCCAGCGTCACTAACACCGACGACGAAACCAATGCTGCTGTTACCTACACATGGGAAGTCAAGCTCGGTGATACTGTCGTCAAATCTGGCACGACAAGCGCCATCGCTGACGGCCAATCTGCCACAATTAGCGCTAATGGTCTTACACCAGGTAGTTACACAATTACCATTACTGGCAGTGATCAGACAAATGCCAGTGACACCTTCACAGTTCCTGTCTGTCAGCTTCAGGTAACACCTTGTGAGACTATTGTTAATGAACCGCTGGTTTCGACTCGCAATGAGTTTGCCGACAACGCAACCAACGGCTACACTGATGGCGCTCAGGCTGGTAACTACGAATTCACACCACAAGGTGTCCGTATCTGGATCGAGAATGGCAAAAACGCCTGGTACCACGCAGTTAACTTCCCACTGTCTGACGCTGGCACGCCTACCATGGACTACACCCAGCTAAGTGGCGACTACGTACCTGGCTTGCAAATGCGCATTGATTTCGACGGTAACGGCTCGATCGATGGTACGCTGGTTGGCGAGTCAGTTTACGGAAACAACTGGTGGCTCACCGGTGGTTCAGCACAGTTTGTCAAAGACGCTGCGCCGCACAATGGTGGGGGCAACGGTAGTCAGTGGTACGGTACGCTGAACGAATGGCTGACTGCTTTCCCAAGCGCACAGGTTAAATTCATCGGATTCTCACTCGGAACTGCCGCAAACGGCGAGGGTGTATTGCACTCGCTTACTTTCGGTTGTCACAAATGGACATTCGGCCTTGAAGCTGTCAGCGAAATTCCTGCTCCTGTTAAAGACGACACTTGTTATGCCGATAACGACTGGTATTACATCCCCGAGTCTGCCACAGTTGAGTACATGGTCAATGGCGAAGTTGTGACAGGCTGGAACCAAGTGAACGGCTCATCGGTTACAATCACAGTCCAAGCGAAAGAGGGCTACTACATCCCAGAAGTCATGCAAACCGAATGGACATTTACCTACACAGACAAACAATGTGTGACTATCAGAAAATCCGCTGACGCCTATGTCGATGCCAACCATAATGGCGTGGTTGACAACGGCGACTATGTCACATGGAGCATTACTCTGACAAACACGAGCGATGAACTTCTGACTGACGATTTCTTGGACGACCACTTCTACATCGAGCTCGTTGACGAAGGTGCAACGCTTGACCAGACGTCAATTGAAAATCTGGCACCAGGCGAGAGTGTCACGCTTCACGCAACGAAACCGCTCAACGCCAGCGAAATAAGTGCCTGCAAAGCCAGCAACACTGCAATGTTCTACGCATGGCGCAACTCTAATGACGTTGAAGCATTAGATGGTGAAGGCGCTATCGCTAGCGGCCAAGCAAATGCTAGCCTTACCATGGTATGCGGCCACGTCCTGAATGTGTCGACAGTTAAACCGGCAGCACAACAGTTGCCAGCTGAACTACCTGCGACTGGCGGTGAAAACAACTACATACTCCTTGGCATTGTACTCAGTACATTGACATACGCTGTGGTGCTGCGCCGTAACGAAGCATAGGTAACACACGCAGAATGTTAATCCAAAACTACCGGCTGCCCTAAGCACCGGTAGTTTTGTGAGCTGGATCACTTTTCATACATTTATAAACGTGGTATAATATTAATAATCAAGTTCACC
>CAZHGM010000021.1:0-5711 GCA_964532145.1 uncultured Candidatus Saccharibacteria bacterium
GCGTCGGTCAAGTCTATAGGGTCAGGCATATTCGCTGCCGCACCGGTAATATCGAAACCGAGCATGCCGTTATTCCAGATGGAGTTACCTCGTACGCTATCACTGATGGCGGCTGATCCGCTGACTAACACCCCATTTTGCGTATTCCCAGATATGGTATTACCCTCACCTGCACCTATGCCACCCACGTTGACGTAGGTGCTCGCGTTGACGGTGATCCCGTTTAGGCCATTGGGTACTATCGTCGTGCCGTCTTTACCGAGACCTATCGTATTTCCCCGGATGTAGACCGGATACGTCAGGCTATGAAACACTGAGCTCAACCGTATGCCTTCGTTCAAATTTCCACTAATGATATTTCCCTGTCCGGCGCTTGAGCCGCCAATCTGTATGCTACCCGCTGGACTGCTCATGGTTGTCATGTATATACCGCGCAGATTGGGTGCAGCAGTGTGACCGTCAGGTTTGAGACCGAGTATGTTTCCATATATGGTGACGCCAGTTCCACCAGAAGCACCGTTAAACTGGATACCGTTACTGCCGTTGCCAGAAATCACATTACCTTCACCAACACCCGAACCGCCAATAGTTATGCCGTTGGGTGTTGTCGCCACGATACCGAGTCCTGCTGGAGCGGCGCCGGCGACCGGATTACCGTTTGCATCGAGCCCTATATAATTACCCCGAATTGTGATTGCTGACGATGCAGTCGTATTGAGCAGATTTAAGGCGTACACTTGGTTTCCCGATATGACATTTCTCTCTCCTGCTACGGACCCACCAATAGTTGTGTTGACAGTTGTGTTGCCTGCCACAGTGATACCGTTCCCGTTCGCTTTTCTGGTTGTGCCATCGACGCCCACCCCTATGTAGTTGCCTTTGATAACTGTGCCGCTCGCGCCACTGTGCACTCTAATACCTTCAGCGGCGGTGTTATTGCCAGAAATATAATTACGATCGCCAGCGCTTGACCCGCCTATCAAGACACTACTCGCACCGCTGACATTTACTCCGATACCGTTGGGCATCGTCATATTGCTCGGAGTGATGCCAATATAGTTACCCCTCACTTGAGCACTGCTGCCGTTCAATAGGTATACTCCGCTGGCGGCGGCACCATTTCCAGCCGCGACAATTACATTTCCTTCCCCGGGATTTGTGCCGCCAATGAGCGGGTTTGTGTAGGAACTAAGTGAAATATTATGACTGCCGTTTGGGAGAGCTGCAGAGCAGTCGGCATTACAGCCAAAATAATTGCCTTGGATTTTTAGTTGGTCACCACTTGCGCTTGCCGATGAGCTATAACCGATTCCAGTATTTCCTGATATAACATTGCGATCAGATGCTGCGCTTCCCCCAATAAGGATTGACCCGTTGTTTCGAGAATCTGAAATGCCTATTGCATTTGCAAGAGCTGCAGTGCCCGCAAGATTTACTCCGATAAAATTACCCCGAATCTTTAGTTGATCCTCATTGCCAAAAAGAAAACCCGCACTTTTATGTCCTGAAACAACATTTTGATAAATATCGTTGTTAGTGCCGTACGTCAGACGCATGCCGTATCCACTAGTAACCGCCGGGTTGGCATTTGGAACTGCAGTTGTGCCTGAAGCGTTGGTGCCAATAAGGTTATTGTGAATTTTTACATTTGTTGTAGTGTCGGTCGACAATGAGTTCACGCCGTAGATACCGTGACTTCCGTTACCGCTAATCAAGTTATTGCGGATTTCTATGTCGTCGCTGAGCTGGTTAAAAACAATACCGCCAGAATTTGTGCGGTTGACAAACGTTGCACCGTCCTCTTCGGTGCCAACGTAGTTACATTCGATGAGAGTGTTTGGTACATAGTCAACAATCCCGTACGACCCACCAGTACTCGAGCCGTTTACGATAAGTCCACGTAGTACAGAACCGCTTGCTGAGCCATTCAAAATTATCGTACTGCCACTCGCCGCCGCCCGTGAGGTGATTTTGATCATGAGAGTGTGTGGCGTGTTGGTGGTTGCGGGCAGACTTGGTACGAGCGTACCGCAACTACTACCCGGCTGAGTGAGTCCATCGATAACGACGGGCTGCGCTGGATTCAGCACAGAGAGTAGGCTAATTGTCTGTACACCGCCACCGGGTATGTTAAATGTAATCTGATGCGGAGCGGCGGAGGTCGTCGAGTTAGCATTGGCGTCAAGAACTGCTTGGCGAAGACTGCCTGCACCACTATCATTGGTATTTGTCACAACGCGGTTAATCTGGGCTGCATGTACAGGACTTGCATAGGCCATTCCTAAAATAAGCCACCCAATAACGATACTAGAAACGGTAGATATTTTCTTACCGGTATTTCTCATTTTTTCTCACTTTATACATACTTACTATACTTGTTTCGGTGAATGACTTCAATAAGCTAACGCTTAATAACAACGCCCTCATAAGCACCAAGCGTTATTTCGCCGTGAGCGGTAATGGAGGGTGGAGAGTCACCCGCCGTCGTAGACACGACACTCCCCTTGTGCGTAGCAAATACCGTGTGGTTAATCGCTCCAAAATTAAGCAGCACGAGATAATGTGCATGCTGGTCATAACGTTCGTATGCGAGGATATCGTCAGAGGCCCCCTTGCGATACTCTAATGATCCTGACAGTAGCGTAGGCCCATCGGAACGTAATAGCAGCAACTGCTGGTAGAGAGACAGGAATGAATTCCTGTCTGCTTGCTCGGCCTCAACATTTGCATGTGCTACCGAAGACGAAACTGGCAGCCACGGTATGTGGTTGGTAAACCCGGCCTGCTTGCCAGCCGACCACTGCATTGGTGTCCGCTCGGGGTCACGTCCACCCATCGGGTTACTTTTGCCCGAAGGGTCTTGGACCTGGTGTGGCAAGATATGACCGTCCGCCATACCGATTTCATCGCCATAATACATCGTCGGCAGCCCTGGTTGCGTCAGCAAAAACATCGCCATCAACTTAGCTTGTTCGCTGCCAAAACGTGTCACGATACGAGATTGGTCATGGTTACTCAGGCAGTAGACCGGCGTGTCCCCAGGGCGAAGTATAGCCTGAAACCGCTGCATGAATTCGCCGAATGCTTCGGCAGACCACGGCAAAAACATCGCCTCGAAATTAAACGGCATCGCTACGCCATGATGAACGTCGTAGAATTGACGGTACTGCTCGACGACATCGCCAAGCGCCGGATCAGGATAATTCTCAAATATAATAATCCGATCGTCATAACTGCCGACGACATTAGCCAGCTCCTTGAGATAGGTAAACAGCTTTGGCCCGTAGCGGCTACGGGTATGAATGAGGGAACCATAATCGTCGGCGCCACCTACAAAATCCGGATTGGTCGGATTGTCTCGGAGCTGGTCATCTTTTGCCATGTGCCAGACCGCGTCAGCCCGAAACCCATCAACTCCCATATCTAGCCAGAAGCGAAGAACTTCTTTCATTTCCTCACGAACAGCAGAATTATCCCAGTTTAAATCAGGCTGTTCTTTCAAAAAACTATGCAGGTAGTATTGACCGCTAATATCGTCGCGCTGCCACATGGAGCCGCCAAATATACTGATCCAATTGTTAGGCGGCGATCCGTCCGGCTTGGGATCACGCCATACATAATAGTCTCGCTTTGGGCTGTGTGTATCACGCAACGCCTCCTGAAACCATGGATGCTGATCGCTTGTATGATTCGGAACAAAATCCATCATAACTTTTATACCGCGTGCATGAGCTTTTTCGAGAAGCATTTTGAACTGGTTTAGATCGCCAAAGATAGGATGAATATCACAATAATCCGACACATCATAGCCAAAATCAGCCATCGGACTTGGGTAAATTGGCGAAATCCAAATCGCATCAACACCTAGCGAATCTGGCTCTCCCTTGAGATACGACAGCTTCTGGATGATGCCGCCAAGATCGCCCACGCCGTCATCATTGGTATCAAAGAAGCTTCGAGGGTATATTTGATAGAGGGCGTTTACCGACGTCCAGGGTTTCATCCTTCCATCATACAAATAACTGTAAGCACTATCAATCATGCCCCGACTATCCAGACGAGCCACCAGACATATAGGCAGTATATTTATTGCCAGTATTATTGTGTGCATCGGTGTATACCAATCCCAACAGCTCCATGCAGAACAAACCAGCAGCATCGTTATCAAGCAACAAGCTATCAATAATTCACCCGCCGCAGTCGCCCTGGCTCAACTTGAAATCAAAGGCCGCGCGGCAAAAACAGGCTACAACCGCGGCCAGTTCAGCCAAGGCTGGGGCGATATCAAAAATTGCGACGTACGCAACTACATTCTGACACGCGACCTCATCGACATTACCCTCGTGCCTCATACCTGCAAAGTGGCGACCGGGACATTGATCGACCCTTATACGGCGCTGACAATTTTGTTTGTCCGCGGACCAGGCACAAGTGACGATATTCAGATTGACCATGTCGTCTCGCTCAGCGACGCGTGGCAGAAAGGCGCGCAATCACTGAGTCCGCTGGATAGGTATGAACTCGCGAATGATCCTCTTAATCTCCTCGCCGTTCAGGGCGATGCCAACCAAACAAAAGGTGACGGTGATGCCGCCACGTGGCTGCCTGCCAACAAAACCTACCGCTGTTCCTACATTGCCAGGCAAATTGCTGTCAAGACAAAATACCACCTGTGGGTGACGATGGCAGAGTATCAAGCCATGGAACGAGTTCTGACGATCTGCCCGGACCAAAAACTGCCGAGCTAACGACTTCGTCTGGTTGCTTCACGGTAACGGTCGATATAATTGTCCGCCATGGTGTCAGCTGCAAATTTCTTCTTTACCGACTCCCGGCAAGCAGCCGGATCGATTTCGTCTACCCGGTCCATATATTCGGCAAATTCAGTCTCATTGTCAGCCAAAAAACCGTTTACGCCGTGTTCAATGATTTCCGGCATTGCACCGCGCCGCATTGCCACGACTGGCGTTCCACAAGCCAACGCCTCGATCACTGCCATGCCAAATGGCTCCTCCCAGTCAATCGGAAACAGAAGCGCTTTACCCTCTGCCATGAACTTCATTTTATTGGCACCTTGTAAGTTGCCCGAGTAGGTGATTTTTGGATGACGCAGTACATACGGCAGTACCTCGTCGCTATAATAACGAAAATCTGCAGTGCTGCGGAACTTGCTCAGCGGGTTGGCCAGCTCAAATAATAGTTTGCGATTGCTTTCGATACCAGCGACCGTGCCACCCATTCTCAATCGATAACCTTTATTCGCGCACAGCTTCGCCGCTACGTGCTGAGCCTTATCACGGCTGAAACGAGCAAAGGTAAAGAAATAGCTTTTTTTATCACGCTTGAAGGGAAACTGGGAAATATCGACGGCATTATGAACAGTTGGCAAAATATATGGCCGCAGTTGCTCCGGTGCAGGTTTCATCAAAGCATCCGATATACCGACAATATACAGCTTGCCCATTCGTTTCGTTAACTCTACCCAGTGCGGACGGTTATCAGGGATGCCCTGATTGATTGTTTCTGATGATGAAAACGGCGGGCCATGTACCGTATGGACGATCGGCGGGAATCCCTTGAGATAGGACGCCCAAGCCAGCATTTGCGGACCGACGAATTCCGTGTGGTCATGAATCACATCGAATGCTCCATCGCGGATGATATCGTCAATCGCAAATAGGACATGCGCACACAGGATCGGGACTGACTCA
>CAZHGM010000021.1:5721-14679 GCA_964532145.1 uncultured Candidatus Saccharibacteria bacterium
AACTGCTCGGTTGCATAGAGATACTTGGTGGTTACGCCACGCATTTTTCGCTCACCATTACCATAGACTACGATTTCCACATCTTTTTTGCGCAGCGATGTAATCAAACCCTGCATCAGCATTTCGATCCCGCCATACCCTTTGACCGGTAACGCAAGCCAAGGCGGCGCAATCATTGCCACCCGTAATTTTTTCGTCATGTATGCCTTTCGTTCAATAGCTACTATCTGCTCTAATTTTCTTAATTATATGTCATCGCGATATACTAGAACTGTAATGGGGACAACATATTCCGATAAGCTGCCACATGATTTTCATCTTTTACCTGGTGAGGAGCTGATAGAGAAGAAAACAACGTTTTTCCCACCACGGCTATTTGATACCACACCGTCAAGTTTGGAGCAGCTACTGCGTCTTACTGGTTCCCCGTCTGCTAGGTTCATTGGCAAAAACGGCCCCAGCATCGCTTCCCTCGCTATGGCCAACCTCAAAAAGAAGAAATCGTTGCCACTTCGTTTTGGCATGTCCAAACACCGCCAGAACAATGAGGATGCACCGGATCATTTGCATTTATACGAAGTTGTGTTTGGCCGTGACTCGCTGCGCGTGGCAGTTGAGTTGCTCGATATATATCCAGAACTCGCCCGAAGCACGACACTGCGTCTAGCGCAGCTTCAAGGCGTCGGCTACAACACTGAGCGAGAAGAAGAGCCAGGCCGGATCGTGCATGAAGCGCGTGACTTTGACGATGTACGCGGCCAGCAAATCAGCCAGCAGCTGGGATGGGGCTGGCCGTATTACGGATCGGTCGATGCCACGCCTGAATTTATCAGGACGCTAACAGCCTACTGTCGGCTGAGTGAAGAGAATTACAAATTTCTCTCTACCACATACACTGACCGCAAAGGAGTTAAACGCGATATAGCATATGCGCTTGACATGGCGGTAAGCTGGATCGAACAACGCCTGCAACAAAACCGCGAAGGTCTGCTTGAATACAAGACTATCCTGCCGCTCGGGATCGAAAACCAAGTCTGGAAAGATTCGCCCGATTCCTATCACCATAGCGACGGCACTATCGCCAACCACCGACAAGGCATCGCATCAATCGAAGTCCAAGTAACAACATACGACGCGCTTATCGATGCCGCGCAACTCTACGAAGACAGCTACGGGGACACCACACGTGCAGCAGCCCTGCTGAAAAAAGCCGATATGCTGCGTGACACAATTCTGGATGTGTTTTGGACCGAGGACAAAGGTGGATATTTCGTACTCGGTACCGACCGTGATGACGACGGTGTTTTGCGGCAGCTACGTATTCGCACCTCCAACATGGGCCACGTGCTGCACTCACGCTTGCTTGAAGGTGACGACCCAGAAGTTATCCGTAAACGTCAGGCTACAGTCGACCAGCTACTGTCACCTACTCTGCTTAACATCAGTGGTATTCGCACACTCGCAAACGATGAAGTGCGGTTCCGCGCAGGAGCGTACCATAACGGCAGCGTATGGCTATGGGACACACACCATATCGCCCGAGGCCTGCGTCGTCATGGCTATGTGCAGGCCGCAAATGAACTAGACCGTCGTATGCTCCATGTCGTCGAAACAACGAAAATATTCCCCGAATACGTCCGGGGTGGTGATTTTTACCTGCCAGAGATCAATAATTGGATGATTACCGTTTGGGACAAAACCATGCGACGTGAACTATGCGTCGAGCAACCACCACAAGAAGTTCAAGCCTGGACCGTAGCTGCCATATTCGCCATAAAGAAACGACTCGATCGCGACTCCCGTCGCAGTATAAATCCGTTGACCAAGCTCAAACTGCCAGACGAATTTAGTAGCAGCGAGTTGTTTCGTAAATTCTTACAATAACGCGTACTACTTGCTAAACCGTTTGCGCTCGTTACTGTCGAGGTAGCGCTTGCGAAGACGAAGACTTTTCGGCGTAACTTCGAGCAATTCGTCGTCAGCGAGAAAATCAATACATTGCTCAAGACTAAGATCCGTAAACGGCGTCAACTGCACGGTACCATCTGATGATTTGCTGCGCATATTAGTCAGGTGTTTTGCTTTGCAGACATTGATTTCGAGATCTTCTTGGCGATTGTTGAGGCCGACGATCATCCCGCTGTAGACTTCTGTGGCAGGACCGACAAATAACTCGCCGCGAGATTCGGCATTTTCGAGCGCATACGGTGTCGTCGTACCCGCTTCAAATGCGATCAACGCGCCATTTCGAGTCGATGACAGTTTCTGACCGACCGGCTGATACCCATGCGGAAGACTATGCATGATCACCGTACCTTTGGTGGCTGTGAGTAGCTGGTTACGAAGGCCGATCAATGCGCGCGTCGTAATGATATATGTCATCCGCGAGGCACCACTGCTCGTCTGCTCTTGTTTGGTCATTTCAGCACGACGAACGCCCATCTCCTGGCTAATCACTCCAACAAATTCTGGCGCGATTTCGACAAGAAGTTCTTCGACAGGTTCTTTTTCGGTGCCGTCTTCCGTGACGGTAACGACTTGCGGCCGGCCAACTTCAAACTCGTACCCCTCGCGGCGCATAGATTCGATCAAAACACTGAGGTGTAATTCGCCGCGCCCCGATATGATAAATCCAATACCCTCATCTCGTACCCTCAGCGCAACATTGGTTTCAAGCTCTCGTTGCAGCCGATCACCGATTTGACGGCTGGTCGTAAATTCGCCTTCACGGCCTTTCATTGGACTGGTGTTTGGCCCGAGATACATACTGATGGTCGGTGCTTCAACGTCCAGGACGGGCAATCCTTCTGGATTGTCGCGATCGGCAATCGTCTCGCCGATATGCGCTTCGCCGATGCCTGTCAACGACACGATGTCGCCTGCACCCGCCTCATCGACTTCCTCACGAGTGAGTCCTCGGTTAACAAAGACTTTTTCGATCTTGCCCGTTACCTGAGTCTGGTCGGTTTTGATGAGTGCTATTGGCATATTCTTTTTGGCAACACCACGCGTGATGCGACCAATTGCATATTTGCCCAAGAAATTATCGTACTGCAGTGCCGTAACAAGCATTTGGAAACCGCCGTCTGTGACGACGGGTGCAGGAATTTCATCGCGAATGGCCGTAAGTATAGGGGTAAGATCTGCCTGGGACGCCGGGTCGCTTGGCAATTCAGCCCACGCCTTACCATCGCGGCCAACTGCATAATACGTCTTATAGTGCAGTTGGCTGTCGTCAGTTGCCAGTTCCAAAAATAAATCGGCCAGCTCATTTTCAACAGCATCAACACGACGGGCGGGTTTGTCGATTTTGTTGATGATCACCACTGGTTTGAGACCAAGCTCAAGTGCCTTTTGCAGCACGAATTTTGTCTGAGGCATCGGGCCTTCTTGCGCATCGACGATGAGCAATACCCCATCAGCCATATTGAGCGTGCGCTCGACCTCGCCTGAAAAATCAGCGTGCCCGGGAGTATCAATAATATTAATCTTGAGATCCTGCCAGTGGACAGTTGTTTGTTTGGCCGTGATCGTAATACCGCGCTCTCGCTCCTGATCGCCGCTATCCATGATCAGCTCCTGGCTCATTTCAGCCTGGTTGTCACGGAACGTGTTGGATTGTTTGAGCAGCCCATCAACCAAGGTGGTCTTGCCGTGGTCAACGTGCGCAATAATCGCGATATTTCGTATTTTTGATGCTTCTGTCATAAAAATAAAGCCTCGTTATCCGGCTTCCTCTTTACGTTATTTTATCAGATAGCTCGTATTTTGCATATAACTCGTGCTATGATTCCTCTATGAAACAGGATGCCATTGTCTCAGGTATTTTAGCGCGTAATCATGAGGTTATGTTAGCAAAACGTGCATCCAGCAAAAAAATTGCACCCGGTATGTACCATTTGCCCGGCGGTCATATCGAGTTCGGGGAAGAGCCTGAGGCTGCGCTTATTCGTGAATTTAAAGAAGAATTCGATCTCGATATTTCAGCCCAACGAGTTGTCCGTGCATTTTCGTACATGAAAGATGATTTGCACACCGTAGGTATTACCTATGAGGTACGCTGCGGTACTATACCGGAAACAATCCGCTTCGATACACACGACACTGAAGAAATTGCCTGGGTAAGTCGTGATAATTATGAGGCATACGTTGGCGGCAATCCGTCTGATCATGATCTCATCACGCTTCGGCGCTATTTTGCCTCGTAATCATCCGCTTTTCCTACCCATAAATCCCATGTATAATACATCGGTACGTGAGTAGAGCAGCCTGCAAAGATGTTGCGACAGGGTCGCGGAACGTGACCAAGTCCTCTATAATGATTCCTGAACCTATACAATGTAATTTTATGCGCGAGTGGCGGAATTGGTAGACGCGCTAGCTTCAGGTGCTAGTGAACGCAAGTTCGTGGAGGTTCAAGTCCTCTCTCGCGCACCATTTCAGAGTAAAAATCCAAATCTTCGCCCTTTTGGGCGATTTTTTGGTTCAAGATTGTTAATTCCTGCCACAGGCAAGAGTTAAAAAATACAAAAGAAAAAATCCCCCGTGAGAGCGACATTTCTAGAAAAACCCCGATTTTGGTGAGTTTTTAAGCCCACGTTAGAATTAACGGCGTGTTGCGCTGTCTTTTATGTAGATTTAGATAAAATAACAAAAAATAACACCTAGCAGAGTTTAATTCTGGATCGCCCTTTTCCTATGCTACACTACGATTATGAATTAGCCGAGTCATATGAAATTTGACAACCAACAATTGATTAGCCGTGTGACGGAGGAACTGCTACGCAATGGATCGACGATACCATCGGATCAGATAACATCACTTATCAATAAACGCGATCAACTCGTCGACCGCAATGGGATAGACCCACAAACTGCACTCTATGAAGCGGGCAAGGCGGAAAAAATCCCGCGTAAGATACTCGATGTGATCGACGCTGCCGAATATGAGTACTTGGTTGAGATCGGAGCAACACAACCTGTTGTATTACCAAATGGCCAAGCGAACTCGCCGCTCAAAACATTCCTGAAAGAAGTTGGGATTGTCCTATTGGTTTTTGGGGCAACTGTCCTCCTTGTGCTAATTGGGCTGACGCTTAAGGTAAATCAATAAATACGCTGCAAAATATAACATCGAAAAGCGTGATCTACGCAGCCCTACTTGTATTTATAGCTCAAGATTGCGTACAATAGTATGACGATATGACCCGGGCGCTTAGCTCAGTTGGAGAGCCTTCAGCAGTATAATCGCAAGATGCTCTAGCCAACTTATACTTGTGTTCGTAAATGAATATCGCATACAATAGTATGACCCGGGCGCTTAGCTCAGTTGGCTAGAGCATCTCGTTTACACCGAGAGGGTCGGGGGTTCGAGCCCCTCAGCGCCCACCATAGAAAAAAGCTGACATGTATCAGCTTTTTTCTATGGGAAGAAAACTGCCGACGAGCGGGATTTTTTTGTTGGGTGTACAATACTAGCATGAGTGTTATGATCAAAAAGATTGTCGCGAGACAAATCCTTGACTCGCGTGGCAATCCAACTGTTGAAGCTGACGTGATACTCGGTAACGGCATCGTTGGGCGAGCCTCAGTGCCATCAGGCGCGAGCACCGGCTCACAAGAAGCCCATGAACTGCGTGATAATGGAGCCGTATACGGCGGCAAAGGTGTCATCAAAGCAGTTAGAAATGTCATGGACGCCATCCAGCCAGCCCTTGTCGGCAAGCCCGTTAACCACCAGGCAGGTATCGACCAGCTGATGCGCGATCTCGATAGCACTCCAAACAAAGAACGCCTCGGTGCCAATGCGATCCTTGCTGTCAGTCTGGCGTCAGCCAAAGCAGCGTCCACCCTGCGCGGACAACAGCTGTACCAGTACATTGCAGATATCGCCGGCACCAAAACCCCGTCACTTCCTCTGCCGATGATGAATATCCAAAACGGCGGCGCACATGCAAACTTTGCAACTGACATCCAAGAGTACATGGTAATTCCGATTGGCGCAAAGAACATATTTGAAGCCGTCGAAATGGGATCTGAGATATTTCATACATTAGGAAAAATATTAAAACAGCAGGGGTATCCGACAACTGTTGGTGACGAGGGCGGCTACGCCCCACACGTCAAACAAGGCAACAAAGAACCGCTTGATTTGATCATGCAAGCCATCCAGCTTGCCGGATACACCCCCGGAACCGATGTCATGCTCGGCCTTGATGTCGCCTCATCAGAGTTTTACCACGAGGGTACATACAAGCTTGGCAGCGAACAAAAAAGTCTTGCTTCCGCGGATATGATTGCATGGCTGGAACAGCTGTCGCAAGACTATCCAATATGTTCAATCGAAGACGGGTGTAGCGAAATGGATTGGGATGGCTGGAAGCAGTTGCAGCAACGACTTGGAGCACATGTTCAGCTTGTTGGCGATGATCTGCTCGTCACTAATACCAAACTTCTTGAGCGAGCTATCCGGCAAAAAGCCGCCAACGCCATTTTGATCAAGCCTAATCAAATTGGCACATTGACTGAAACAATTGCTGCCGTCAAAATGGCCCAAAAAGCTGGCTGGAATACTATCATGAGCCATCGTTCTGGTGAAACCGAGGACACAACCATATCCCATCTTGCGGTCGGACTTAGCTGCGGGCAAATAAAAACCGGCTCGCTATCGCGCAGTGAGCGGTTGGCAAAATACAATGAGCTCATGCGTATCGCCGAGGCTAATCCGGCGCTGTCGTTCGCTACTCCTTTTGCTCGCTAGCCATACCTTCTCCTTATATCCTGCGCAGTACTGGTACATGCGTCTTCATAAGAGTAAACATTTCAGATAACGAATATTATTGGCGCGGCAGGTAGTCAGCATGACGGGCTTGCGAATAGCTATCTCCGAGCAAGTCAACCACATCTTTGAGTTTTGTGCCAGTTTTAACACCCGGGTTGAGCATCATGAACGGATCAGCTGCTTTTTTGAGCGCAGCATTGACCTGGACAAGCTCTTCGCCTAGCTGGAGATGAGTAAACGGCGTACGTAGTCGGCCATCATTATTTTCAGCAGCAATACTGCCGCCAAGCCCAATCACGACCGTAAAATAGTCATTCATTAAACGGAAAATTTTCTGCCTGTCACCTAACTTGCTTAGGTTGAGAAGCGGCATAACATGCAAGTTTGCATCACCTGCATGACCCCATACTGCCAACTCAAGTTTGTGCTTCTCCGCCAAATCGCTTACCGCGCTAATAAGCTGTTTGAGCTTGCCAAGCGGTACGATGCAGTCATCGATAACTGGTAGGGCGACTTTACCGCCTCGATCATAATTCACGACGACCGAGCTAGAGTCGCGAGCCGCCCATAATGTTTCTTGTAATTCTGGGTCATCGGTCACACGAATGGCAGTAGCGGTCTTGGACAGCAGTTTATTAATCTTTTTAATCTTTTTATTGCGCTTATGAGCGTTGTCCTCATCGCACTCTACAAATAAGATGTAGTCTGGCACTTCAGTGTCCGGCTCAAACAATGTTGCAACAACATTGAGATTGCGTTCCTGCTTGACCAGCGAGATAAGGGTTCGATCTATCATTTCCAGACAGCTCGGCCCCAGAGGGGCTACCAGCTCCACCGCATCCGCAAGTGCCTGAGCGCCATTAAATCCTGCGACCAGCAATGATGTGCGAGGGTTATATGAAGCGACTTTCAGGATAGCTTCCGTAATAGTTCCAAGCGTTCCCTGTGAGCCCACGAAAAGCGCCGTAAGATCACATGAGCCATCTTTGCTGAAGACATCTGCAAGAGCAAAGCCGACATTGTCTCGCGAGAGGAGCTTCCTACGAGTGTCATCGTAAGTATGTATGGCGTTCTCGTAGTCTGCCGCTAGTCCATCAACCGCCCTATATAATTCACCCTCAAGCGTCGCCTGACCTTTTTTGCGGCCAAGTTCTTTTTTGCTTATCTTGCCCGTTTGGATTACCTCACCATTTGCCAGCACGACTTCTAGTTTTTGTACCCAATCTTTCATAGAGCCGTATTTAAATGACTTTTCGCCCGCGGCATTGTTAGCGATCGCGCCACCGATCGTCGAATATTTATAGTTCGCAGGATACGGGGGCAAAAACAGCCCGTGCGTGTGGAGTGTTTCTTGCAATGATCGGAAGTTTAGCCCTGGCTGAACGCGAACCAGTTTTTGCCGCGTATCAATCTCAAGAATTTTACTCATATACGCAGTGGTATTGAGAATAATCCCCTTGCTCAGCGCAGCTCCGCTCGTGTCCGTTCCGTTACCGCGAGGTGTAATTGGTAAAACGTGGCCTTTTTCTGCAAGCTGCCATGCAAACCGAGCAACTTTACGAATGTCGTTAGTGGTTCGTGGGTACACTACAAGGTTAGGGACGAGCGTCAAAATGCTGCCGTCTTGAGCATATGTCTGGCGAATCTTATTGCTTGCAACGACATCACCGCTGATATGCGCCTGAAGGTAGGTAGCAACTTTATTAGACGTCTCCGCTGATTTCATTGATTCAATCATAGCACGATGCTTATGGTTTCGCCTAGATATTTCTCGCTATTCGTGCGGCTTGTGAACAGATGTGACATACCGTATAATATGGAGTTGTCATAGGATAATGACTCGATTATATAGCGGACATGGCGACTGCGTGGGTAACGCAAATTATGTGTAGATCCGCATGCGTCTACTAGTTCCGCCAAATCTATCTTGCGATTCTAAACCAGTAAAAATCTATTGATTTTTACTGAGAGGAAGCGTAACGGAAAGTGACAGTTTTATTTTTGAAAAATAAAACGAGAACTTGGAGTGAACGCTGACTAGCGGACGTGGCGGAATTGGTAGACGCGTCAGCTTGAGGGGCTGGTGAGTATTGCACTCGTGGAGGTTCAAGTCCTCTCGTCCGCACCAAATCGAACAACAGATACAAAAGTGTTCCCCAAACGAAACCTATGAGGTT
>CAZHGM010000022.1:0-2850 GCA_964532145.1 uncultured Candidatus Saccharibacteria bacterium
ATTAGGCGCTACAACAGCAACTCCCATCAAGCCGCCGACGCCGATCGCTTTTAGCGTCATATTGATAACATGTTTTGTCGCAGCTCCTCGTCTGTCAGTCTTATAGCTACTCATATTACGCATATTTTAGCACCTGCTAAATAATGTGTACAAGGCTCGTATACGGTATCTTCTCCATGACTATACCCCTGAAGATTAATTTTACGCATAAATTAGCAGGTGCTAAAATATGCGTGAAATTGATTAAAAGAACAAAATGAAAGAAAAGGCAATTATCCCTTGACGCCATAACACCTCTGTAATATACTAATAACAGATATGAAGTTCACCATCAAAGAGTTTAATGAGAAGTTCCCGACCAGTGACGCTTGTTTAGATTATCTCTGGCAAATCCACTTTACAGATAAGCCCTGTGAGAAGTGTGGTCTGCTCGAAGGCTTCCATATACTACCGAAACGTCCCGCCTACCAATGCGAATGTGGCAATCAAATATACCCTCTGGCCGGCACACCATTTCACAAGAGCACTACCGATCTACGCACCTGGTTTTTAGCTATCTTCTTCATGACTAATACTCGTTCAGGCATGAGTGCTCTGCAGTTCCAGCGGATTAGCGGCGTCACCTACAAAACCGCTTGGCGCATATTCAAGCAAGTCCGTCTCATGATGACCGACGATGAAACACCACTAGCTAATGACGTTGAAGTAGACGAAGCCTACATGCACCCGAATCCACAAAAGCGAAGTACGGCTAAACCACACAATAGCCAAGTCATGTTCGGCATGGTAGAGCGTGGCGGACGCGCAAGGATTAAGCACGCCAAAAGCTCCGGTGTTCGTGTGCTTGTTCCAGAAATCCAAAAGAATATTGGTAAGACTGCTACGATCTACACGGACGAATATGGCTCATACCGCTTACTAAAGCGACGCGGCTACCAACATAAGACTATCAACCACAGCAAGCAAGAGTATGTCGTTGGCCATGTGCATACCCAAAACGTCGAGAATTTTTGGAGCCAATTTAAACGTGGTATTTACGGCGTCTACCATCACTGCGATCCAAAATATTTGCAACAGTATGCCAACGAGTATGCTTTCAGGTACTCGAACCGCAAGAGTGATACGCCAATGTTTGAGTTGGTTTTGGCAAAATCTAGTAAATAAAAGTACTCTCTAGATAGATTCAACACAGACTTTATAGACCATCTTCTCAAAAATGTCCGTACTTGATTCAAGAGATTTCGGATCAATAAAACGGATATCCGTTACACCTTCACCTTTTGTAAAAGGCTGCTTAGAATCAACAGTTACGTTATAGACAACCCACAACAGCCAAGCCTTTTTGTTTTCAAGATAAAACGTATAGCACGCAGAAGTCTGATCTATGCTTGCCGATTCAACGCCTAGCTCTTCTTTTAGCTCACGACGCACGCCATCGATCGGATTCTCTCCGTGATCCAGCCCACCACCGGGTAGACTCCAGGTATCTTGATTCTCTTTGACGACGAGAATCTGGTTTTGCTCATTTTTCACAAGTGCTTTCACGGAGACGCGGTAAAAAGTGTTCGGATACATAAGCTAATGGTATCATAGCTCACTTCTATGATGCATAGAGATAGCGCGTCTCAGAGCTTGAAAGCAAGCTACTCCAGTAAGCCATCGTGATTAAACTACACTGACCTAGCTCCAGTACAAGAAGGATTAGCTGCGTTTTTTCTTTTTGCCAAACTGTTTAATAATATCTACGAAACGTTCTTTTCCCTTGGGATGATCTAGTTCTACCTTCTCAAGCTTAATACGTTCTTCAACCTTCTTCCGCCAGTCCTTATTCGTTTTGCTGGGCTTTGGTGACTTCTTTGATTCCATAATTACTAGTATATACGTTGTGAGTCACATATTAGATATTATGGCTCGAGGGTATAATTGCCAAAGAAAATAGTTGACAAAAACTAATAAAGGTGATACTATGGTACTAGTATCGTCATTTGAGGTAGCTTCGTGTTATCTAGTGACCGGTACCTTAACGTATCAGGTAGTAGTATTTGGTCGGATGCCATGCTTATGAATGATCATAAGCATAGTATCCGGCCAAAAGGACGGATTTGGTTCAGAAAAGCACCGCGGCCCTCGACAGGGCGTGCATTTCCTTAGCTATGCGAGAAAGGAAGTTATGCTCTGCAGACGCCAGGTTCAGGTCCTGGTCTGTTTGTAGCAACTCGTGAATTCACCAATACGAGCAGTAGGGTATAGAGTGTTCATCAGAGCAAGGAAGCTTGAGACGAGGCATTATGCGTTCTCAACATTGCTTCGAATACACTCACGGACGGCCTGTCCCCCTCGCCCCGTGTCTAGTCACACGGCGGTCCGAACCAGAAGGCGGAGCAATCCGCGCGCTGAGCTTCGGCTCGTGAACCAACAACTGAATATTCCATATCCGAATCAACCCGAAAAGGATGCGTATGCCGCATCAGTTCTGGTTCGGTTGACCCCGAGCCGTATTCATCCTGTCACTGGGTTAGTGTGACAAACACGATGGAGCGCAGATTGGGGTGCCTCACGGATACCGAATATCATCTATCTGCTAGCACGGCAGTTAGTGAAAGATAATCACCTCCGGTACACCCAACATCTGCCCTGTGAAGGGGTGCGCCAAATCTGCTATGAAGGCGGAGCAATCCGCGCGCTAGTAGCGCATCGTGTCTACAACTTCATGCCGTGTGGCGGGGGAGAGAGGATTGTGGTTTCGTAATCACAGAAGACGAGTTGGCCTTCGGGCACCTCTTCAAGTGACCAGCTCTTGGTCAGCCCTTTCCCCCGCCTTGCGGCGCAACTACTACCCGATACAATAAT
>CAZHGM010000022.1:2860-14465 GCA_964532145.1 uncultured Candidatus Saccharibacteria bacterium
GTCCTACTTCGAAGGGACCTGGAGGCATTTGAGGTAGCTTCGTGTTATCTACTACCCGATACAATAATCTTTAAGAGTTAAGAGTAAGCCCGAGAGGGCTTTTTGTCTGCTATATTCCATCTACCATATTCTATACTCTAATTTGCTCTATACTAGAGAGTATGGCGCAAACATTTTTCTTCTACGACCTAGAGACAAGCGGCTTTAGCGCTCGCGATGATCGGATCATGCAATTTGCTGGTCAACGGACTGACATGAATCTCGAGCCTGTCGGCGAACCGATTAATCTCCTCGTCAAATTGTCCGATGATATACTGCCAAGTCCTGACGCGATTATGGTGACAGGTATCACGCCGCAGTCGACACTTGCGGACGGCTATAGCGAAGCGGAATTCTGCAAACGTCTGATGGACGACGTGTTTACACCTGATACCATCACAGTTGGATTCAACAATGTCAGATTTGATGACGAATTCATCCGCCATACGTTGTGGCGGAATTTTTACGATCCGTATGAATGGTCATGGAGTGAGGGTCGTAGCCGCTGGGATATGCTCGATGTTGTACGGATGACACGGGCGCTTCGGCCAGATGGCATTGAGTGGCCAGTCGATGAAACAGGCAAAGCTGTCAATAAACTTGAGTTATTAGCGGCAAAAAATGGACTGTTGCACACAAAAGCTCATGATGCGCTCAGTGATGTGGAGGCGCTTATTGCACTTGCAAAGCTTATAAAAACTAAGCAGTCGAAACTATTTGACTATTTACTGGGGATGCGGGACAAGAAAAAAGTTGCCGAGCTGGTATCGTTTGATGATCCTAAACCATTCGTCTATGCGTCAGGTCGGTACAATCCACTGTATGAGCGCACGACAATTGCCTATCCGCTGGCACCGGGTCCGACACCGGGAACTATTTTGGTGTATGATCTTCGGTATGATCCAACAGGCTTTATCGGCGCGAGTGCGCAGCAGCTTGCCAGTATCGCGTTTGCGGATAAGTCCAGACGGCAAGCCGATGATTACCAGGCCCTCCCCGTAAAGTCGCTGAGCCCCAATAAATGTCCGGCAGTTGCGCCGCTCGGCGTGCTTGACGACGACAGTCGAGTGCGGTTGCAGATTGATATCGCCGCAGTCCAGCATCATATGCAGCTTCTTACACAGCATGCTGGTTTTGCTGATGCAGTACGGGAGGCATTTGAAATGCGCGAGCCGTACGAACAAAGTGCGGACATCGAGCATCAGCTGTATGCCGGGTTTATTAACGACAAAGACAAAGGCCGCTGCAGCGTTGTTAGGGCGGCCGATGCTACCGAACTTGCCGACTTCAACCCGCAGTTTGCCGATGAGAGATTAACAGAGCTATTGTTTCGCTACAAGGCCCGGCAGTTTCCCTCAAGCCTGAGCGAATCAGAACATACTCAATGGGAGCAGTATCGTTCCCAAAAACTGCAGGCAAGATTGCCGGTGTACCTTGATAGTTTAAGCCAGCTTCAGGTGAGCGGTGCCGACAGTTATATCCTTGAAGAATTGCAGCTCTGGGCTGAGAGTATCGTACCGAGCGATCTAGCTTGAGCTGGTAGCGACTTGGTAATCTTGTTTGCTCGTGCGGCGGGATGAGCGTGTACGAGGTGTTGATTTTTTGGCAGGTGACTTTGAAACTTTTTCCAGAACGTAATCGCGAGCAGAGGCTTTTGCCTGTTTTTGCTGATAGACACGGTCACCGATGTAGAGGGACTGGCTGCTCAGCCACGTGATTGCGATAGCGGCGGTGACAACAATAAACAGTCCCATGGCCCACATCGGCAGCGAGATATCAGTTCCTGGAATAATGCCGATAAATATGAATGCTAGTAGCGCATTGGTTACGTCAGGCACTAGTATCAGTAATGCGACTGCTAAGATTGCTATTGCTAACGCCAATGCTTTTTTGCTCATATATACCTCACTCAATTCTATTGAGCTTATGTTATCATATATTAACTAAAATAGCAAGTAAATTATATAATATGAAAAAGCGTAAGCGAGATGTAAAAACTGATCCCGGCGGACACGATGAGCAACAGCGTGCCGAGCAGCCGATGCGACCGATACCAGCAGCCAAATCCGTATATGATTGAGAGAATACGCTTTTTGACCGTGTCAGCCCAGGCAAATTCTGAGGCGAGCACGGCTATGCCGAGTAAAAACAGTGGTATTCCCCCGGGACCGGGTAGCCAGCCAATTGCTCCGGAGAGCACAATGATGGCAACGCCAAGGACAAGTACGAGCGGTTTTCGTACACGAGGGTGAGTTTGTTTCCAGCTGGATTTTAGTTTCTCCATTGCCACCAGTATAGCAGTCGTGACACAAGCGGTTATAGCTTGCTATACTAGATAAGTTATGTCAGAAGTCATTCGCGTAGTTGGCGCTCGGGAGCATAATCTCAAAAATATTTCTGTGGAGATACCACGGGATAAATTAGTTGTGATTACGGGGCTAAGTGGCTCGGGTAAATCTTCGCTTGCATTTGATACGATTTATGCGGAAGGACAGCGGCGCTATGTAGAGAGCCTGAGTAGCTACGCTCGTCAATTTTTAGGCCTCATGGAGAAGCCCGATGTTGATCAGATCGACGGGCTCAGTCCGGCAATTTCAATTGACCAAAAATCAACCAGCCGTAACCCACGTTCGACGGTTGCGACGGTGACAGAAATATATGATTACTTGCGCTTGTTGTATGCCCGTATTGGCGTGCCACACTGCCCGGTATGCGGCAAACCTGTTAGCAAACAAACGCCTCAGACGATCGTCGATGCTGTGCGGGAGCTTGGGGATGGCAAGCGCCTCATGCTATTAGCGCCAGTCGTACAGGATAAGAAAGGCGAATTTGCGCATGTGCCAGAACAGTATGGTCGCAGTGGGTATGCACGAGCGCGCGTTGATGGTGTTATTTATGCACTTGATGAGTTCCCTATGCTCGATAAAAAGTTCAAGCATACTATCGAGGTGATTGTCGATAGAGTTGTGAATGATGAGGAATCGACTAGTCGTATTGCGCAATCTGTCGAGCAGGCACTGGAGATTGCTAGCGGCATGGTGATTGCGCTGGATGCTGATACGAATGCTGAGCATATGTTTTCGCAGCGATTTGCGTGTGTTGATCACCCAGATATTGCGATTCCAGAGCTTGAGCCACGACTATTTAGCTTTAATAATCCGATGGGTGCCTGTCCGACCTGTACAGGACTGGGCAGCCGACTTGAAGTTGATCCGGAGCTAGTGTTTAACCCAAACCTTACGATTGCTGAAGGAGCGCTCCGACCGTTTAATCGTGTCAACAGTGATGCCTGGTATATGAAAAAGCTCGCAGTAGTTGGCGATGCTCATGGCTTCTCAATCCACGAGCGTGTCAAAGAACTCTCAGATGATACAATTCAGAAAATTCTCTATGGTACGGGGAAGCAGAAATATACAGTCAGACTTAGCATGGGGCGTCATTTTGATACAACGTATGAAGGTGTCATCCCAAACCTGGAACGTCGGCATAAAGACACCGATAGTGATTTTATGCGCCGCGACATCGAACGATTTATGCGCGAACGTGAGTGTTATACCTGCAAAGGTGCTCGACTAAAGCCAGAGGTATTGGCAGTGACTGTTCATAAACTCTCTATCACTGACGTGATTGATCTAAGCGTTGATGATGCACTAAAGCTTTTCCGTGATGATCTCACATTGACTGAAAATGAGGTGATTATTGCCAAGCAAATTCTGCGTGAAATTAATGCCCGACTTGGGTTCATGCATGATGTTGGCCTCAGCTATCTTGAGCTGGGTCGAGCTGCTAATACGCTGAGCGGTGGCGAGGCGCAACGTATACGTTTAGCCACGCAAATTGGTTCAGGGCTACAAGGAGTACTGTATGTACTTGATGAGCCGTCGATTGGCCTGCACCAGCGAGATAATGATAAACTCATCGCGACTCTCAAGCATTTACGTGATCTCGGCAACACCGTGCTGGTGGTAGAGCATGATGAGGATACGATTCGACAGGCAGATTATCTGCTCGATATTGGCCCGGGTGCGGGCGTGCACGGCGGTGAAGTGTGCGCAAGTGGTACACCTAATGAAGTTGCCAAAAATCCACATAGTATTACCGGCAAATATCTTAGTGGTAAGCTAAAAATAGAAGTCCCCAAAAAACGCCGCAGTGGTAATGGTAAATTACTTCGTGTTATTGGAGCGCGTGAACACAATCTTAAGAACATTTCAGTTGATATTCCGCTTGGCATGATGACAATTGTGACAGGCGTGAGTGGGTCAGGTAAGTCAACACTTGTTAATGATATCGTTGCTAAAGAACTAGCCGTACAGCTTAACCGTGCACAGGATGTCGCTGGCCGTCATGATGATATCGAAGGCATTAATCATCTCGATAAGGTTATTACGATTGACCAATCGCCAATTGGTCGTACACCACGAAGTAACCCGGCGACGTACACCGGGGTATTTACGACGATACGCGAACTATTTGCCAGTACACCGGAATCAAATATTCGCGGTTACAAAGCCGGACGGTTTAGCTTTAATGTGCGTGGTGGACGTTGTGAAAACTGTCAGGGTGACGGCATGATCAAAATTGAAATGCACTTCTTGCCAGATGTCTATGTGCAGTGCGAGGTCTGCAAAGGCAAACGCTATAATCGAGAGGCGCTTGAGATTACCTATAAGGGCCAAACCATTTCCGATATCCTCAACATGACGGTAGAGCAAGCGGCGGAATTTTTCGAAAATGTACCCAGCATTAAGAAAAAGATGGATACGCTCGTCGAGGTTGGACTTGGCTATATCACTCTTGGTCAGCCCGCCACGACATTTTCTGGCGGCGAGGCGCAGCGTATCAAGCTGGCGACTGAGCTAAGCCGCCGCGCAACAGGCAAGACGCTCTACATTCTAGATGAACCAACCACAGGGCTACACGCGGCGGATGTCAAAAAACTACTACACGTGCTGCAGGCGCTCGTCAATACTGGCAACAGCATGGTTATTATCGAGCACAATCTTGACGTTATCAAATGTGCCGATCACATCATCGATATGGGCCCGGAGGGCGGCGCTGGAGGTGGCCAGGTCATAGCGGAAGGTACTCCTGAGCAAATCATAAAAGTATCAGCCTCCTTCACAGGAAAGTACTTGCAGCATTTACTGTAAATTATTTTTTGCGACCGCTAAATACGATTGCAAGCTCGCGCTTAGTACCTTCGATAACTGCTCGACGGCGGTTAGCATCTTTGAGCATGTGGACGATCATTGGTGAGATGCTGAGTAGAATGATAATGATAGCGGCGGCTTCAACATTGATACCCATGTCATGCAAAATCTTACCAGCAAAATAGCCGAGATAGGTGAACCCTGCCGTCCATACGGCAGCACCGATGATATTGTAGATGATAAACTCGCGATATTTCATTTTGCTGATCCCGGCAACAATCGGTACAAATGTACGGACAAACGGAATAAAGCATGCCAGGATAATCGTGACGGGCCCGTACTTTTCGTAAAACAGCTCGGCGCGGATAAGGTTTTCCTTGCGGAAAAAGCGTGTATTCTCGCGCTCAAACAGCCTGCGGCCGACTTTCTTGCCGAAAAGATAGCCCGTACTCTGCCCGAGCGACGCAGCAAGAAATAACATGAAAACAAACAAATGGATATTGATCGCGAAGATGCCTTGTTGCACGAGGAATCCCGCCGTAAACAGCAAACTGTCCCCAGGTAGGAAAAAACCGACGAGCAGACCAGACTCCGCATAGATCACGCATAAAACGGCGATCCAACCGAGGTTGGTGATAAAGTTGAGTAGTGCTTCCATCTACGCTTCATTGTATCACGCTTGCATGATTGCAAAATTGTTTACCTTTTCGAACGATCGTCATGAAAAGTAAACTATTTTCATAACGCGAAAAATAATGTACAATGAAATAATTATAAAACTCCGTAAAGGTATTCTTCGGAAAGGAGAAGAGAGATGGGAGACAAGATTACTCTCAAAGTTGATGCACGTGATGTGCATGGTAAAAAAGTAAAGCAACTTCGTCGCGACGGTATTGTGCCAGCCGTGGTATACGGTCCAGGTATGGAGCCGGTGACCGTACAGATCGACCAGGTTGTGATGGGCAAAGTATATGCCGCTGCCGGTAAACACACGCCGGTACATATCGCGCTAGATGGCAAGAAAAAAATCGCGATGATCAAAGATGTCGAAGTTGATAATGTGAAACGTCGTATTAATCACGTGTCATTCCATGCTGTCCGCCAAAATAAACCGATTGAGGCTGAAGTGCCGATTCGTTTGGTTGGGGAAGGTGAAAGTGAAGCCGAAAAAGCTGGGCTTATCGTGCTACAGACACTTGATACTATCGAGGTCAAAGCTCTGCCGCTTGATCTGCCTGACGCACTCGAAGTTTCAATCGCTCATTTGAAGGAAGCTGGCGAGCGAATTATTGTAAGTGATATTAAAATTCCGGAAAATGTCGAGATCGTTGACAATGATGACGGCCGCAGCGATGAGGATATGAGCGAGGAAGAAATTGAAGCTGCCGAAGCGAACAACATTATGAACCAAGTTGTGGCTAGCGTCTGGGAACCAAGCGCATTGCAGGCTCAGAACGAAGCTGCCGCTGGTGACGCTGAAGACGAGTCAGAAGTAGAGTCAGAAAATGGTGAAGAAGCTTCTGCTGAAAACACTGAAGGTGACAAGGCAGGCGATAAAAAAGAATAAAATAGTCTCATAATAAAAATATGCCGCATCTCGTGGCATATTTTTATTCCTCAATAAACCCGCCGCTTTGGTGTGTCCAGAGTTTGGCGTAGATGCCATTTTGTTTTAGTAGCTGTGCGTGCGTGCCGTCTTCGACGATACGGCCGTGGTCAAGCACGACGATGCGGTCGAGTTTGGCAATGGTGCTGAGACGATGTGCGATGACGATGCTGGTGCGGTCTTTCATGAGGGCGCCGAGCGATTGCTGGATAAGTTTTTCTGATTCGCTGTCGAGCGCGCTCGTTGCTTCATCAAGGATGAGTATCGGAGCGTTTTTTAGAATTGCGCGGGCGATAGCGATGCGCTGGCGCTGTCCGCCACTCAGTTTGATGCCGCGTTCACCGACGGTCGTATCCAGACCATCCGGCAATTCCTGGATAAATTCCCAGGCGTTCGCTTGTTTGGCAGCTAAAATGATCTCATCTTCATTTGCATTCTCATGGCCGTACGCGATATTTTCCCGGAGTGTACGATGAAACAGCAGCGGCTCTTGTGGAACATATGAAATATTTTCCCGAAGACTTTTTTGGGTTATATCGCGAATGTCGTGACCATCGATGGTGATGGAGCCACCGGTCGCATCATTGAAACGCAGCAGTAGCTGGATGACGGTGGACTTGCCGGCACCGCTGTGCCCCACCAAACCAATCTTCCGACCCGCTGGGATGGCAAGTGACATGTCATGTATAACATCACTAATGCCGTCATCATAACGAAACGACATACTCCGGAATTCGATGTTGCCTTTGCTGTGTTGAAGTGACGTGGCTTGCGGCCGGTCTTCGACATGATTGGGAGTCAAAAGCATCTCTGTCATCGGCTGGGCTTCGAGGAATGCCTGGTCATAGCCGTTGATGATATCGCCTAGGGCGAATAGCTGCGATCCGATGCGCTGCATGTAGGCGAGGATAAAAATACCTGTCGCGAGATTCATCGCGCCATTTCGTATCAGGTACGCGGAGACCGCGATCGACAGAACCTGGGTAAAGACCATGAGAAGTACTCGTACCGACCCTTCCGTCATCGCAAAGCCGATATCCTTTTTATATATGTGGCTGAATTTGTCGGTAAGTTTACTGATCGTTTTGGTTTCTCGTGTCTCACCAGCGTAACTACGTACGACGAGATTGTTGGTAAGTGCATCAGCGACCTCACCATGTATGGTAGCAACGAGTGATTTCCTCTCATGACGCCACTCCGCGCGATGACGAGCACTCCAGCGAATCTCGAGCGATAAAATAACGATGAATAGAAATAGTATCAAACTGACAAGCCAGGATGTCAGGGCGACGATGACAAGTCCGCTTCCGACTGTCAGTACAAAACTAAGTGTGCGAATAATGAATAGGTCCTGTATAGAAATATAGCTTCTCACGAAATCGATGTATTTGCTCGTCATAGCACCGATTTTTTGATTTACGAAAAACGCGTTGTCTTTTTGGATGAGAGCGGAGAATGTTGCATTGCGCAGTTCTTTCAGCATGAAACTTTCCTGATGAACCATCGCGCGAAAGCCGACATAATTCAAAATCGCGCCTACCGCCCCTGTTGCTGCAGACAGCCACAGGAATATGTCGATTTTTTGCCCCCCACTCATAATTTCCCCAATAGCCTGGCTTAGCAGAAATGGCAGGATGCTGTCGATGATGGCCGCAGCGACCGGAATGGAGACAAGCATCACCAGTGCGGTAGGCAAGTTGAGTCTCACGTAACGCCAATACAAACCAAGCGTTTCTTTCACGAGAAGGGATGGTTGGTTCATTTTTTGTTTGGACACTAAAATCCTTTCGTTATTAATTAGTATATAAGTGATTCAGTGCAATTGCTATTGGTTGGGCGCGTCCCAACGTTAGTGCGAGTAGAGGTCGCGCGGTGGCGACATAGTTTTATAAGTATACGATATAATATAAAGGAAATGCAAAAAGTTTTGTTGTATTACAAATTTACTCCCGTGAAAGACCCGGATGTTTTGAAACTATGGCAAAAGACGCTGTGCGACAGTTTGAACCTGCGCGGCCGGATACTGGTGAGCGTGCATGGCATCAACGGCACGGTCGGCGGCGATCTTAAAGACCTTAAAGCATACATCAAAGCAACCAAACAGTTTCCGGGCTTCAAAGATATTTTGTGGAAATGGAGCGAGGGCGGGAGCGATAACTTCCCGCGTATGAGCGTCAAGGTCAAAAAAGAACTGGTGGCATTCGACGCGGCTGATGAGACGATCGTCGACGAAAAAGGTGTCGTGGGCGGCGGGCCGCATCTCAAACCTGAGCAAGTAAACGAGATGGTTGAGAAGTTCGGTAATGATGTCGTATTTTTTGATGGGCGAAATCAATATGAAGCCAAGGTCGGCCGGTTTAAAAACGCGATTGTGCCTGACACGCGCACTAGCCGTGATTTCATCCGCGAGCTTGAGAGCGGCAAATACGACGATATCAAGCAGAAAAAAGTTGTGACGTATTGTACGGGCGGAGTCCGCTGCGAGCTGCTCAGTGCCATGATGAAAAAACGAGGGTTCAAAGACGTCTACCAGATCGACGGCGGCATTGTGAAATACGGCGAAAAATACGGCGACGATGGACTCTGGGAAGGAAACTTATACGTGTTCGACGGTCGGATGGGTATGAATTTTTCCGACCACGCCAAAACTATAGGTGAGTGTATTCATTGCGGCGGCAAGACCAGCAACTACGAAAACTGCGCCGAGCCCCAGTGTAACGAATTAGTTTTGATATGTGAAAATTGTAAACAGGAGCGTGCAAAATTATTCCATACTAAAATGTGTGAAGAGAAAGTCGCTGTATAATGCCGCATATTCACAACCAACCAAATCAACATGATACGACAATCGGCACATATATTGTGATGTTGGATGACATAGAGCCGAAATTTTTGCTTCATATGCATAAAAAATTTGGTAAGATCATTCAGTTAGGCGGCCACGTCGAGCTAGATGAAACACCATGGCAAACAGTTGCTCATGAGTTGATCGAAGAGAGCGGATATTCACTTGATGAGCTCAGCGTTCTCCAGCCATTTAAAGAACAGACACATATAGACAATGTGGTCGTCGCGCCGGTTCCGTTTATTCTCAACACATTTAAAGTCAATGACGAGCATTACCATGATGATTTGGGTTTTGTGTTTGTCGCTAAGCAAAAACCAAAGTCATTGCCGCAAGAAGGTGAATCATCCGACCTGAGGTGGTTGACAATAGACGCCATGAAAAAAATGAAAGAAAAAGGTGAAATATCTCAAAACATCATTGATCTATGCTCGGCGATCAATGAAATTGCTATTGGAAAGTATTATCAAATATCAGCAACCACTTACTCGTTAGATAAGCCCGAAAAGACAGGTCTGGAGTGATATCATGGCGTCGATTCTGATGGAAAAAGTAAAGCAGTATATCACTAAATATGATTTGACGGTCGAAGAGCTGCCCTGTGATTCTGATTTTGCAGACACCGCGTCATTTTGTGAAAAGTATGGATTTTCACTTGAGCAATCGGCGAATACGATCATCGTCATGTCAAAAAAAGTCGATCCAGTAAAGTACGCTGTTTGCGTTGTGCTGGCTTCGACTCGTCTCGATGTCAATAAAAAAGTAACGAAGCTTCTCGGTGTAAAGCGTGCTTCGTTTGCCGACGCGGAGATGACAAAGCGATTAACTGATATGGAAATAGGCGGTGTTGTAGCAGTCGGCATCGATGATTTGCCAATTTTTATTGACGAGCATGTTCTGTGTCAGAAAAAAATAATCATGGGCGGTGGCAATAGGACGAGCAAGATCGTATTGCAACCTGATGAACTGCGTAAACTGCAGAATGTGAGTGTCGTTGATATGACAGTAGGTGCTGATGAACACATCTAAATTTACTCGTTTTGGCAATCCGATTTTGCGAAGGGTTGCACCGCGGTTGAGCGACGAAGAAATCCGATCAAGTGAAATTCAGCAGTTCATAACTGAAATGCGTGAAACCGTCGAGAAGGAAAAAGCTGGTGTCGGACTGGCGGCGCCGCAAGTCGGTGTCAGCATAGCACTGGCGCTCATCTCGATCAAACCAACACCGAATCGTCCCGATCGTGAGCGATTCGAAAGTATCATTATCAATCCTAGCTACGTAGGAATTGGTCGTCGAATAGGCATGTGGGAGGGATGTATTAGCACTGGCCGTGGCAACGACACCTTGTTTGGAAAAGCGTTACGCTATCGAAAAATTAGGGCAAGGTGGACTGATAGTCAATGCATCCGCCATGATGAAATTCTCGACGGATTTGTTGCCCATGTTTTCCAGCACGAGACAGATCATTTGCAGGGCATACTGTTCGTTGATCGAGTGAGGGATAACAAAACACTCATCATGGCGGATGAGTATCGTAAACGCATCATGGATAAAGCATAGTATACTGTAGGCAGTATGATAACAACTTCAAGTAAGAAACTTGTTGAAAATGAGGCGATGTTTCGCCAAAAAAACGAAGCGGTGAACCGTGATGTTGCCACTCTTGAGCAAATTGAAGCCGATGCACTGAAGCCAAATTTCAAATTGCAATACCACTGCGAATGTGCTGATGAGGGGTGTCAAGAGCGGATTACGTTGACAGTAAAACGCTACAAACAAATCCATGCTGAACGTGATCGATTTATTATCATTCCAGGGCACAACGTTGCCAAAGTCGAGAATATCGTAAAACGCTATAAGGCATTTGACGTCGTTGACAAAAAACTTGCCGTGCCAAAATACCCTGATCGGCTGCATAAAACTGATGTGCATAATACGAAATAACGAGGAGGATTATGGCG
>CAZHGM010000023.1:0-14107 GCA_964532145.1 uncultured Candidatus Saccharibacteria bacterium
CTCGATTGGATGCGAAGATTGACGAGAGTGTAGCTCGATTGGATGCGAAGATTGACGAGAGTGTAAATCGATTGGATGCGAAGATTGACGAGAGTGTAGCTCGATTGGATGCGAAGATTGACGAGAGTGTAGCTCGATTGGATGCGAAGATTGATAATCTGGCATCCGATGTGCGTAGGCTTGAAGTCCTCCAAGAAGAAATGGACGGTAAGCTTGATACTATTATCGAAATTATTGCGCCAAAAATGGAGCAGGTTACCGAACATGAAGAAGTGCTGGATAGCCACGGTAAACGGATAAGCGCACTTGAACGGCTACGTCGCGCTGCCGCCTAATTAGTAGTTGTCTTTACTGGTCTTGAAATAATACGCCACAACAAGACCAAATGTCGGGCCCACCACAGCAGAATAGGTAAGAATAGCGTCTTTAAGCGGTATTAATAAATCGCGCTGGCCTGTCAGATAAAAACATGCCAGGTTATATATCGGGACGCCAGCAATAATTGCAATCAAAATCCCAAAATAAAACCGTACAAATTTTCGCGTAATATCCTGTCTAGTGTCGTCTTCTTTTTCCTGGGAGCTTTGTCGTTGAAGCTCAGTATCCTGAGACATGGCGATCATATCGAGCTTGTCCGACAAGCCCCCGACTTGGGATTGACGTGTGCGCTTTGACTTTATCGCTGCCATCAGTTCAACCGAGGTCCAGATTCTCCCATCACGTCTAGTAATTCCTGGTTGTTTCCCAGCAACGCCTCTGCTTCGTTCAGCACTTTTTTTGCTTGTGCTTTGTTTATCGCCTCGAGAGAGCGACCGATAGCGATCAACCTCTTGGCGATTTCAATATTCTGCATAGACACGACACTCAATCGTTCTTTTGACGTAAGGCCAGCTGAGATACCTGTCAGTTTCTGAAATGCTCCGGTAAATGTAGTGTCGCTCATACGTGTATTATACCATCATTTTGCCTTAATTTGTTTGTACTGCGCTTTGACACTCGGGCGCCAACCAGTGTCGGCGTTCGGGTCAAATTCGTTGATAACACCTAGACTAATCGCGCTAATACTGACAAGTGCAGGGTTATACGGCGCCATCAGGCGGTAAAACCTCAGGTCCGATTCGGTGATATCGTGTCGACCAGGGTACACATTTTTGAATTTCTCCATGGCTATTTCGTCGAAATAATTCGGACGGCCTTTCGGCGAGCAGTACGCTTCAGCCTTTAGACCCATCCGTAAGATAATTTTGCGTACATCGCCCAATGTTAGCGGTGCAGACCCAGCAATCAGCACATAGAGTTTGTTTTTCGTTGTTAAAAACACGCTGGCTTTAGCGCTTCGCCCAGCTGGCACATCACGCGCATAGACTTTGCTAATGTCCATCGGCACTCCGAAACGATCTCGCGTCATTTCCTCCACTACCACGTCATCGTAGATGTCGCCGTTCATATCTGTTATTTACTATAGCATAATTTTTAAAAAAATGTATTGACATAATTATGTTTATGTGCTAATATGAGTATCTACACAGATGTAGACTCCGGGACGCCGGAGCCTGCGGGGACACTCTCGCCGGCTTCGTCGCCGGATCACGTGAGTGTTGGACTCAGGTTACGAGATCGTCAATCTCGTTACCTGGGATCGGAATCCTGTCACTTCGCCGGGCATATGCACGGTACGACTCATGATCGATGTGACTGGATATAATGCAGACCGCCAGCAGCTTCGCCGAGAGATACTAAGACGAGATACGGACATTAGCTGCCGTTACGTCGACTACGAAGGCAAGTAAGGTCATTCGCAAGCATTGAGCCGTCCTGCGTGACAACCAGGACAGACGAGGTCAACTTGTGAATTTGCGTCAATTGCTGAACCCTGGGTACGTCGCACCCAGCCCTACCGGGGAAAAATCTCCTCAGGGAGATAGCACTGGTTCATCCGTGAACCACCACTGGCCCGCCCCGGGATAATTGAACGCCTAACTCGAAAGAGAAAGTATACAGCCATCATGGCCGTAGTCAAAAGGGTGACGTAAAATATTTCAACATCTCGGGGTGGCCAGCCCACCCATGAAAAACCGCCATCAAGCGGCTTTTTTATTTTCTTCGTCCTTCTGCTATCTTCTCGTATACTAGTACTAATGGAGTTTGAGAAACGGTACCGGGCGCTCAATGCGCGGCAAAAGGAAGCTGTCGATGCAATCGACGGGCCAGTCATGGTTATTGCCGGGCCGGGTACTGGCAAAACCGAGCTGCTGAGTGTTCGCGCTGCTAACATTTTGAAAAAGACCGACACGCTGCCAGGCTCAATTTTGTGCCTGACATTTACAGACAGTGCGGCCGCAAATATGCGCGAACGGCTAATCGGACTGATCGGTCCGGATGCCTATGGCATCGCCATACATACGTTCCATAGTTTTGGCTCGGAAATAATGAACCGCTACGCACAGTACTTTTACCATGGGGCGCATTTTCATCCAGCCGACGAACTCAGTACCTACGAGATTTTGAACGAACTACTGCAAAAACTGCCGCACGATAATCCGCTCGCTGTCACTATGAACGGTGAATTTACGTACCTGCGCGATATTCAGCGTACGATCAGCGAAATGAAACGCAGTAGCTATACGCCTGATGAAATCAATTCAATCCTAGATCGCAATGATGCGTTTTGTGAGTGGGTTTCACCTCATTTACAGCCAGCATTTGCACCAACACTTAGCAAAAAACAATTTCCGCTAGTGGAAAAACTATTAGCGAGGATTAGTGAATATAGCGAGGAACCACTTGCACTGATTGGCTACAACTCACTTTCATCGCATATTCACAGTAGCCTACAACGTGCCTATGACGAAGCTGTGGAGCAGAATTCCACCAAGCCGCTCAGTGCTTGGAAAAAACAATACCTTTACAAAAACGGGAATGGCAATCAGGCGCTTCGCGACGCAAAACATAGCGCCAAGCTACGCTTTACGGCGCAGCTATACTACGACTACTTGCTCGCTATGCAGGAACGTGAACTATATGATTACGATGATATGATTCTTCGTGTCGTTCATGCTATGGAAGTTTTTGACGAGTTGCGATTTGAACTACAAGAAACGTACCAGTACATCATGGTCGATGAGTTTCAGGATACTAACGAAGCCCAAATGCGTCTCGTCTGGAATCTCACGAATAACCCAGCAGCAGAAAGCCGCCCGAACATCATGGTGGTTGGCGATGATGACCAGGCGATATATCGTTTTCAGGGAGCTGACATGAGTAACGTGCTTGATTTTGCTAAAACCTACCGCGATATCCGCATCGTTACACTCACGGATAACTACCGATCGAGTGCCGAAATTCTGCAAACAGCTCGCGCGGTCGTCACCACTATCAATGAACGTCTTGAAACCAGCATGAAGGGTGTCGACAAGACACTGACATCGCACTTCACGTCATCTATGGGCAAGCCAGAGATCATTTCGCTCCCAAATGAAAGTGATGCGCGGCATTATCTGGCATCACAGCTACATGAATCCTTCCGAAAAGCCCCCGGCATAACACGTGCCGTCATCGCTCGCAATCATCGTCATTTGCTGGCACTACTGCCTCATCTAGAAGCATCCGGCATACCGCTGCGTTATGAATTCCAGGAGAATTTGCTCGACAGCGAGCCTATCCAGCAACTCGAACTTGTCTCACGCATCACCTGGCATATCGCCCAGGCAGAATATGACGAAGCAAACACGTTATTGCCCGAACTCCTGGCGCATCCTGCCTGGCAGATTCCCGCACACGCTTTGTGGCAGCTCGGTATCAACGCGCAAAAAAACCGTCGCTACTGGCTGGAGGAAATGTTAGAAACCGACAGTAAACTACGCGATATCGCTGAGTGGCTGATCGTTGCTGCGCATCGCTCACTGAGTGAACATCTTGAGACTATGGTCGATCTGCTGTTTGGCGTGAGTGACGCCCAATCGGCCGACAGCGCCCACCAAGACCAGGCTGACGACGCTTCAGATGAGAGAGAGGATTTTGTCTCGCCGTATCGCGCGTATTTCTTCCGACACGAAGGACTGGAGACACAACCGACCCAGTACCTTGTATGGCTTCGCGCGTTGCAACAACTACGCCGCGTCGTGCGCGAATACCGCGGCGAAAACCAACTGCGGCTGAGTGATTTCGTACATTTTGTCGCCATGCACCGCGACAGCGGACTCCGCATGCAATCAACCACCACCATCGACCATGACACAACAGCGATCACGCTGCTCACGGCACATAAAAGTAAAGGACTGGAATTTGACGAAGTCTACATAATTGATGCTGTCGAATCAGTGTGGGGAGACGGCGCTCGCAGCCGTTCACGTCTCATACAGTTTCCCAGCAACTTGCCGCTGGCACCGGCTGGCGACAACCATGATGAGCGGTTGCGGCTGTTATTTGTTGCCATCACTCGCGCCCGCCATGCGCTACGCTACATCAGTTACGATGCGTTTGACACAGGCAAAGTAACATTGCCGATTAGCAGTCTGTCACCTGATACCGTCGAGACAAAACGGAGTGAGCCTTCCTCCATGCAACAACTCGATGCATTGCAAAACGACTGGTACACAGGCTTGCTGAGTGTACCGCTTGCCACCAAAGAACGTTTACTCCAACCGCTGCTAGAACATTACTCACTCAGTGCGACACATCTAAATAATTTCCTCAACGTACCCCAAGGTGGACCGAGTTTATTTTTGCTACATAATTTGCTTCGATTCCCGCAAGCCATGAGCCCGAGCGCTATATATGGTTCGGCGATTCACGGCACGCTGCAACGCGCCCATGCTCATCTCAGCGCAACTCATAGTCGCCGCCCCATCGAAGACGTGCTGCATGATTTTGAAACCATTATGTCCGAGTCGCGGCTGAGCGATCAAGAAACCCAAAAACTTGTCGCCCGCGGCAGCCATGCGCTCACAGCTTTTTTGGCGGCTCGCTATGATTCATTCACGCCAGACCAAATCGTCGAACGGTCATTTTCGGGCGAGCAAATCATGGTCGGACAGGCGCGGCTGAGTGGCGCTATTGATCTAATAGACCTTGACCGGCAGGAAAAAACTATTTTTATCACCGACTATAAAACCGGTAAGCCAGCTACGTCATGGCGAGGCAAAGATGAATACGAAAAAATTAAGTTACATCACTACGAGCAACAGCTAATGATGTATCATCTCCTGGTAACTCATTCGTCGCAATTCCATGGCTACAGTATCACCGGCGGACGGCTATCGTTTGTTGAGCCAAGTGCAAATGGCGATATTATCTCTCTGGACTACACCTACGACGAAGTGAAATTAGCAGCATTTACCAGGCTTATCCAATCCGTCTGGCAACATATCATGAACCTTGATTTTGATCTGACTGAGAATTACTCGCTTGACTATAGCGGCATACTGGATTTTGAACAAGCTCTATTGAAATAACTTCTGTTATATACACGGCCGACTTTTTATGAAATCATTGCATTTTAAACTATTTTATGTAATTATATAGAGCAGTCACGATGGCAGCCCGTCATCGTACAGCACCTGAGGAGTTACCCTTGCTTGCGCTTCTTGTTGTCATGTTTCTCTGCAGCCCCCGAGTCGACATCTTCGGGCCATCGAAACCCAAGGGCGCTACTGACGATACCTGCTTTGGCTGTTGTGGCAGGTGCGGGGGGAGCTCTCAAGAAAAGCTGGGAGGTACAGGTAGTTGCAACGAGTGCCATGGAAATGGCCACTCAAGCAACTGCAAAAAGCAGAAAGGCTAATAACTCCATGTAGAGGCAGTTCGGTGGTCTTTCCGAATACATCGTTTAAAGCCAAAAGGTGAAGTTAACGGTGAGATAGCTGGGTTAGAATCCCAGCCCTCTACATGTTGGGCACCTCCACCAGGAGATGTCCAAAGGACAGCGGGGACGAGTGGGGACACGTCACGCTGTCCGGCGGGACGAGAATAGCTAGGGAAGCACACTCTCGTCCCGCCACCCTAACTTTTCAGTAACATCCGTGAGCGCGATACGTCGCTGCTCCGGATCATGAGGTGAGAGAAGGGACCTCCTGATGAGGCTAACGCCTCATCACCCATCTCACAAGGAGTCTATGCAGTTTCACCCTCCCTACTGCAGAGACTCCGCCCGGAGGCGGTCGTAGGCGGAATGACCGTTACGCCTCCCGCCTCCGGGTCAAGCTTTCTTACGAGATTCATCCTCGCACTACGCGCGGACAGAACCGCAAGAGATACCAAGGCCGCTGCTTGAACGCAGCGGCCATTTCAATTTGCACCTTCGTTAATATCATTGCGCATATTTTAGCACCTGCTAATGTATGTGTTTTTTATTATATGAGTTACGGCTGTTATACTATATCTCTGTTATGAAATCAGTCTGGGACAATCTGCCAAAACCTTTTTTTGTGCTCGCTCCAATGGAGGCGGTGACGGATGTAGTATTTCGACATGTCATCAAACAGGCGGCTGCGCCTGATCTATATTTCACCGAGTTTACCAATGCGACCGGATGGGTGCATGCTGGCGACAAAGCAATCCGCGGACGACTCTACAAAACCGACGACGAGCAACCGATTATCGCGCAAATCTGGGGCGGAGAGCCGGGTGACCTCGAAGCACTGGCGCGTCATTGCAAAACACTTGGATTTGACGGTATCGATATCAACATGGGTTGTCCAGTTAAAAATGCGGTGAAAAGCGGCGGGTCCGGCCTCATCCGCAAGCCCGAGGTCGCCATTGCTGCAATTGCAGCCGCTAAGACGGCCGGACTTCCAGTTAGTGTCAAAACTCGTCTGGGGTACACAACGACGGGCGAGTGGCGCGATTGGATACATACGCTGCTCGAGCAAGATATTGCCGCTCTCACCATCCATCTTCGGACCAAAAAAGAAATGAGCAATGTGCCCGCTCATTGGGATATCATGCCTGAGATCATACAACTCCGCGATAAAATTGCGCCGCAGACATTGATAATAGGGAATGGCGACGTTCGCGATCGAAATCATGGCCTCCAATTAATCTCGCAAACTGGCTGCGACGGCATCATGATCGGCCGGGGAGTGTTTCATAATCCGTTCGCATTCGCAAACAAGAGTGAAGATGGAGGAAAGAAGAAAGATGAGTTCATCGCACTACTACACTATCACTTGGATTTATATGACCAATACCAATCTATCACCACCAGACCCTACGAAACGCTCAGACGCTTTTTCAAAATTTACGTCCGGGATTTCCCAGAAGCTTCAGGTCTTCGAGCTGCACTTATGCTAACCACCTCAACACATGAATCAAGAGGACTGCTTGACAACCACTTCAAATCAATAACGTATAACAATCAGATAAGAAAGGATCTATAATAACTATATGAACAGCTCAGTAAAAGCTATCATTTTTGACAGTGATGGTACTTTGCTCGATACGAGGCAGCTTATTTTTGAAGGCTACAAAATAGTCCTCAGAACCCATCATCTCGAGCACCTGGCAAATGATCAATATATTCGCCAGCGACTCGGCAAGCCAACGGTTCAAACTTTTGAACAAATTATCGCCGGACATGACTCTAAACTATCGGCGGCAGATCTAGCTAAAGAACTGGATGACGTACAAAATACCATACTGGATAATATCAAAGCATACCCGCACACTCATGAGATATTACAACGATGGCATAACTTCGGTGTGAAATTATGCCTTTTTTCATCTGGGTACCGTTATATGATTGAGAGGAATTTTAAAGCTGCTGGGATTGATGACGTACACACGCTGTTTGATGCTATTGTTACAGCCGATGATGATTTAGCACACAAGCCAGAGCCAGACGCAATTATTGCACTACTTGATACAGTAGGTGTCACACCGAACAATGCGGTTGTCATCGGCGATCATGCTTACGATATCATCGCAGGGTTGGACTTAAGATCGGCATACTCCATGGTATCGGTACCCAGCATGAATTACTTACTGCTGGAGCTGATTTTTTGTGCAATAACTTGAACAGCCTCAATCATCTCATGAGTTTTGCTGGGGAAAATTAGTTCGATAGACGCAATAATAAACGCTGACTGCCATCCGTCAGCGCCATGAGCGTGGCAAACGTAATCATGACGCGGGCGGTAACAAATCGTTCGCGATCGATGTGCTGCGAAGCAAGCGGGAAAAGTGTAGCGGCCAGCTGACGCGAACGCCATAAATCATAGCCAAAAGCCTGGATACCATCATTGTCATGCGCAAAACGATTCGACGAAAATGTTGTCCCAGGCACTAGATTGACGACAAATAATGCCTCCCGATGTAAACCGTGCAATGTCGAAACACTGCCGGGAGCCTTTGCCTCCAGTATATCTAGTATTGTGCCGCGACCGGCAAAATAATCCTGAGCACGGCTCTGCAGCACCATCGCCGCGCCCAAAATGCGGAGGTAGTGATCTCTGTTAAAATCACTATCCAAAACGGAACGGACCAACCGCTTATGGTCTTCAACAAGCTCCGGATTGGTAAGGCAACGCAGAACTAAATCAATACCGTCCAGTGCACCACAGCCGACAATATGTGTATCTGCATGATCAGCGTCGTCGCGATGACCACCAGGCGACAACTCTAGCCTAAGGTACGCATTGATCATGGATTCAGCATCGTTCACAAAAGTTCCACGGGTTAGATCATCCTTGTCCACGCCCAAGCGATAGGCAAGTGCTGCACCTGGTGCACCACCTGGCACTTGCGCACCGAGATGTTGCTCGTCAAGTTGTGGATCGTGCCGACCATCGATGCACCGTGTTGGCGCATCCGGTGCTGCCGATACATAATACCCGTCAAGATGAGCCAAAATACCATGGATAGGCAGTCGTGCTCCTGCAGCCGAAACATGTCCTGGCCAACGAGTGTCGCCAAGCTTGCCCAGACTAATGATTCGTCCCATACCCACCCTTTCGCTTGTGTGCTTAATGTCTGTGACGACGGCGCAGACCGGCGACTTTGAGCCGGACTTGTGCGCGGTTAATCATTGCTTCTGCCTCAGAAATCGAAACGGCATCTTTGGCACCTTGGCGATGCTGACGGGCACGCTCCAGTGCCGCTTCGGCTTCACCCGCTACGATATCATCGGCATGGTCGGCTTCGTCAACAAGAATTTTCACTTCATTTTTCATTATGTGTACAGCGCCGCCGTTAATCGCGTATATCTCCTGATCGTCGTCGCTATCGTCTTTATGGCGGCGAACTAGTAGCGCACCGGGATTTGCAATCGTCACGAGCGGCTCATGATCATCAAAGACACTGATATCCCCAGCTGCTGTCGGGATTTGTACCTCGTAGACATCCTCGGAAAGTTTTACACCAGACAATGTCACGAGTTTTAGTTTCATATTACAACGTGCCTTTCATGTAGAACTCTGACTCTGGCTTGTCGTCATGTTTACCGTCAATAATTTCTCGGAATGATTTGATGGTGTCTTCGAGCTTCACGTACTGGCCTGAGTTACCGGTAAACTGCTCGGCGACGTGGAATGGCTGGGAGAAGAACCGTTGCATGCGGCGAGCGCGGGCAACCGTCGTCTTGTCTTCGTCTGATAATTCTTCCATACCCATGATAGCGATGATATCCTGGAGATCTTTGTACCGCTGCAGCACTCGCTGAACCTCACGGGCAACCTGGTAGTGTTCTTCACCGACAATTTCTGGATCAAGGATGGTTGAGCTTGAGTCAAGCGGATCAACCGCCGGATAAATACCAATTTCGGTCAAAGAGCGGTTCAGCACGATAGTACTGTCAAGGTGGGCAAATGTCGTCGCTGGTGCTGGGTCGGTCAAATCATCAGCCGGCACATACACAGCCTGAACAGAGGTAACAGAGCCTTTTTTCGTGCTCGTAATACGCTCTTGGAGCTGGCCCATTTCTTGCTGGAGATTTGGCTGGTAGCCCACGGCAGATGGCAAACGACCGAGCAGGGCAGAGACTTCGCTACCTGCTTGAGTAAAGCGAAAAATATTATCGATAAACAGCAACACGTCTTTGCCTTCGTCACGAAATGCTTCAGCCATAGTAAGACCAGTCAGCGCCACACGCAGACGTGCGCCAGGCGGCTCGTTCATTTGGCCGAACACCATTGATGTTTTATCGAGAACACCAGTATCTTTCATCTCATGATACAAATCATTACCTTCACGCGTACGTTCACCAACACCGGCAAACACTGAGTTACCTGAGTGAAATTTGGCAATATTGTTGATCAATTCCTGGATCAGCACCGTCTTACCCACGCCAGCACCACCGAAGAGTCCAACCTTACCACCCTTTGCAATCGGTGCAATCAGGTCGATGACTTTGATACCCGTCTCAAGTATCTCGGTCTTGCCGGATTGTTCGGTCAGGGAAGGCGGTGTTTTGTGAATTGGCGCAATTACGGCATCTTTCGGCGCGGCTTTGCCGTCAATCGGCTCGCCAATCACATTGAACATGCGACCCTGCGTTGCTGCGCCAACAGGCACAGAAATCGGTGCACCAGTTGATTCTACACTGTCACCACGCTTCAGCCCGTCGGTGCTGCTCATGGCAATCGCGCGAATACTGGTTTCACTCAGATGCTGTGCAACCTCGAGCGTTACAGTTTCACTGCCATGGACAACCTTTAATGCTTCGTACATCGCGGGTAGCGTACCCTTATCGAACTCAGCGTCCACGACCACGCCGACTACCTGGATAATTTTTCCTGTATTTTTTGTCATTATTATTCTCCTTCTACTGATTTTCGATTAACGCCCCGAGCACCTGGCACTCCTGCTCTCGCGACGATGTGATAGGAAATAGTCATTATTTCATAGCCTCCACACCAGCACTTATCTCCGATAACTCTTGGGTAATGCTAGCCTGACGGACTTTATTCATCTCAAGCGTCAAGGCATCGATAATATCGCTGGCGTTGTCGTTGGCATTTTTCATGGCGACACGACGCATGGCGTGCTCGCTCGCCGTACTATCAACCATGAGCTGGTATAGCTCCGCCTCAAGTAACCGAATCGCGACATAGTTTAGCACTTCACTATAGGTTGGCTCGAACGTTGTATCAGTCACAAACTCATCACCGGGGTCATCAACCGCCGCAGCCATGCTAACCGGTAGCAGGTTAGCCATAGTTGCGGTTTGCGTAAAACTGTTTACAAATTTTGTTGAAATAACGTCAACCGAGTCAACATCTTTGTCTTTGAACATATCAACTACCGTCATAAGGATTGTTCGAACTTCATCCGGCGTGACAGAATCACCGGCATCATAGACACCGAGCGCTTCAACATCGGCCAGCTTACTGACAAACTGTGCGCCTTTTTTGCCAATAGCGATGACCGTCGTTGCGATCTTGTCGGCATCGTCTTGTCGCAACTGCTTCGTCAGCAGTTTGAGTACATTCGCATTGTATGCCCCCGCCAAACCACGGTCACTTGTCACAACAATGATAACTCGCGCATGAACTGGGCGAGCATGAAACATATCATGTGTTTTTACATCCGTCATTGTCGAAAGCGCTTTGAGGACATTGAGCGCCTCATTGGCAAACTCACGACTCGCGAGAGCTTGCTCTTGGGCTTTGCGCAATTTACTCGCTGCCACTAACTCCATAGCCTTTGTAATCTGTTTGTTAGACTTAACAGAACGAATACGGGATTTGATCTGACGGGTTGACGCCATTAGCTCGTAAACCCTTTCATAACTGTCTGGGCTGTTTTTTCAATTACTTTGACAATATCTTCGCTTGGCTTGTCGCCTTTATTGAGCTCTCGCATGGCATCTTTGCTACTTGACCACAATTCGGTGAGCAGAGCTGCTTGAGCTGGCTTAATTTTTTCCACCGGAACATGATCGAGCGTGCCTCCTTCAGCGGCAATCAAGCTAGCAGTTTGCTCCCAGACACTCATTGGTTGGTATTGCGGTTGTTTGAGCAGCTCAGTGAGACGCGCTCCGCGGTTCAGTATTGTACGCGTTTCTTTATCAAGATCGCTACCGAACTGAGCAAATGCTGCCAATTCGCGGTACTGAGCAAGGCTAAGTCTAAGATTACCCGAGACGGCTTTAACAGCTTTCGTCTGCGCTGAACCACCAACACGAGAGACTGACAGACCAACCGAAATGGCCGGCCGAATGCCCTGGTAGAACAAATCTGTTTCAAGGAAAATCTGACCATCAGTAATAGAAATGACGTTCGTAGGAATATACGCTGAAATATCACCCGCCTGCGTCTCGATGATTGGCAAGGCAGTGAGAGAGCCGCCGCCAAGATCATCGCTCAGCTTTGCAGCCCGCTCGAGAAGGCGCGAATGTAGGTAAAATACATCACCTGGAAACGCTTCTCGACCTGGTGGACGACGAAGCAGTAATGACATTTGCCGATAAGCGACAGCATGTTTACTAAGGTCATCATAGATAATAAGTGCGTGCTGTTTGTTATCGCGGAAATATTCGCCCATTGCCACGCCAGCGTATGGAGCCAAGTAGAGCAGGGAAGCAGCATCGCTCGGACCCGTTGCAACGATAATCGTTTGGTCCATGACGCCTTCTTCGGTCAAACGGTCAACCAAACGGGCAATCTTACTGAGCTTCTGGCCGATCGCAACATAGACATTGATAACGCCAGTTTTTTGACGGCCTTGGTTAATCATCGTGTCAATCGCAATTGCCGTTTTACCAGTCTGTCGGTCGCCGATGATAAGCTCACGCTGACCGCGGCCAATCGGCACCATCGTATCAATAGCCATCAGACCAGTCATCAGTGGTTCATGCACACCTTTACGACCGATTACACCAACTGCAGGACGCTCAACAAGGCCAGTGGCTGTGGCTTTGATCGGGCCTTTTCCGTCAAGCGGCTCGCCGAGCGGATTCACAACCCGTCCGAGCAGCTCTGGTCCTACCGGAACGGACATGACGTTACCGACCAGCGAGACTTTCGCGCCAGCTTTCACTTCAGCATCGTCGCCCAGCAACACCGCGCCGATTTCATCTTCCATGAGGTTGAGAGCAAATGCTTCGACAGTGCCACTATCAGTTTCTATCCGGACTACTTCGTTGAATCCACAGTCTTTGAGTCCGTAAATCCACGCCACGCCATCACCGACGCGCGTGACTATGCCAGTCGAGCCAAGATCACCCGAGACCTTGAGATCCTCGATCGATTGGCGAAGCTCGCTAGCCAGTTCTTTGATATTGATGGTTGTACTCACTCGTTCTTCTCCTTACGTTAGGTCGTTTTCAGTTGCTTCAATGTTGATCGTACGCTTGCGTCAAGCTGATGCGATGGCGTTTCGATAATAATTCCACCGACAATGGATTCATCAATCGTTTCGTTCAGCACAATTTCCGCCTGTTTGCCATGGCCGCGCAGATAATCTCGCACCAGTTCACGCAGATCGTCCGACAGCGGCCGAGCAGTGGTGACTGTTGCCTCCAACCGACCCAACCGCGCCAGTTCATAGGCGATATCGCGGACAATCTCGTCAAATTGACCAGTTAGTCGCTGCTCAACCATGTATGCTGCCAAACGGGGGGCAATGCCATGAATATCAGCACCGCCCCACAGATCAGCGGCGATAGAGCGGGCGATACGGCGGCGTGAAATAATCATTAGTTTGCTTCTTCCAATGCTTTTTTGATCAAAGCTGCGTCTGTTTTAGCGTCGATTTTAGCACCGATAACTTTTTCGGTTGCCGATGCCACGAGGCTCACCATTTCAGCATGCAAGTCTTTTTTGGCGCTTGCTATATCGCTGTCGATTCGTGCCTGAGCCTGCTCGAGAATATGCTCGGCCTTTTTGTGAGCCTTGGCTTCGGCGTCACCGGCGATGGCGGCCGCTTCATTTTGTGCTGTCTGAACAATACTGGCAGCATCCTTCTTGGCCTGTTCAAGTTGCTTTTCGGTACCAGCCTCGGCCTTCTCGGCAGCTATTTTAGCTTGTTCGGCCGCCTTAACTGATTCTTCGATTGATTTTTCGCGCTTGTCGATGGCCGCGAAAAGCGTCGGGAATACCAGTTTTTTCAGTACTGCCAGCAGGATCAGAAACGACAACAGCTGGATAACCAGCAGTTTCCAGTCCACACCCAG
>CAZHGM010000024.1:0-13988 GCA_964532145.1 uncultured Candidatus Saccharibacteria bacterium
TGCTGCTTCGGCGTTTGGAATCAGCCAGAAAGTGCCAGGACTATATCTGCTACTAATATGTATGGTGATAATTGGGCTGTTATTTCGAATACGATGGTATGGATTCATTGCAATTATCGGTATCAGTTTTGTGCTTGGTCTGCTACGAGGCAGTGAGTACGCTTATCAGTTAGCACAACTCAAAACGTTTGAGAATAAAACTGCCTCCGGCCAGGCCATTATCACGGAAGACCCCCAAAAGTCTCCGCGCGGCTCAATGCGGCTCGTCGTTAGCAACGTGACAATACACAAAAAGTCCTATACTGGCCAACTATGGCTTGAGACGAATGATGCACGGATATTTCGTCGTGGTGATGTGATCGTATTTCATGGCCTGATGAAGCCAGGGTTTGGCGTGTATGTTCTGCGAGCATCGCAAGTTGTGATCGATACTCACTCTCCTACAAAAGACCCTCTCGTATTGTTGCGCGATTCATTTTCTGCGGCATTGCGTCGCGTGGTCGTAGAGCCAGCGGCGAGTCTTGGCATTGGATTCGTCGTTGGGCAGAAATCATCATTACCGCCTGAGCTTGAGCAACAGTTGCGCACTGTGGGCTTGACGCATTTAGTGGTTGCCAGTGGCTATAATTTGACGATACTCATGCGGTTTTCTAAACGACTATTTGAGCGCCGATCAAAATTTATGGTGGCAGCGACCTCGATAGTGTTAATGCTAGGGTTTATAGGTATCTCAGGCGCAAGCCCTTCGATGGTCCGAGCTGGAATTGTTGCAGGGCTGAGCTTGTTGGCATGGTATTACGGAAGGGTATTCCACCCGATGTTGCTCATTCTCTATGTGGCCGCAGCAACGGCGTATTGGCAGCCCAGTTACGAGTGGTCAGATATCGGTTGGTGGTTATCATTTCTGGCATTTTTCGGAGTGTTGATTGTGTCGCCGCTGGTCATGAAGCTACTGTACCGTGATCGTAAACCTGGCGCACTTTGGCAGATTATCGGTGAGTCTATCGCCGCTCAAGTCATGACGCTGCCGCTCATTTTGATGGTGTTCGGATCGTTACCTGTTCTGGCGGTTGTTGCCAATATTGTAAGCGCGCCGCTTATACCGATTGCAATGCTGTTAACATTTATTGCGGGAGTTTTTGCAATGGTATTGCCGGCTCTCGCGCAAGTTATAGCTATACCAGCTGAAATTATTCTGAGTTATTTTATTGCTGTTATACGCTACTTATCACAGCCATCATGGTCACAGATTGATATCTCGTTGCCATGGTACGGCATGGCGCTTTGCTACGTGAGCGTACTGGTGATTGTTTTGGGATTATGGCGAATGACACACTATAATTTTCGCACACAAAGTATCATTGACTGATATAATAGTGTCATATGTCAGGTCACAGTAAATGGTCAACAATCAAACGCGAAAAAGGAGCCAAGGATGCAAAACGCGGTGCCGTGTTTACGAAGCTTGGCAATCAAATCGCGATTGCTGCGCGCGGCGGCACTGACCCGACGCTGAATTCGACACTCGCGCTTGCAATCGAAAAAGCCAAGGCTGCCAATATGCCGATGGCAAATATTCAGCGCGCTATCGACCGCGTCAACGACAAAGCTGCAGCGCAACTAGAAGAAATTGTGTACGAAGGCTACGGGCATGGCGGTACGGCAATTATTGTCGAAGTTGCTACTGACAACAAAAACCGGACGTATCCGGAAGTTCGTCATGCATTTTCAAAAAATGGTGGTAATATCGCAGAACCGGGCAGTGTGGCATTTCAGTTTACTCACCGTGGTGTCATAGCGGTCACCAAACAAGAAGATGAGGATACCCAGCTACTGGCAATTTTGGACTGCGGTGCCGAAGATGCAAAAGTCGAAGATGACGATGTGGTTGTCTATACTGACATGAAAGACTTGCATGCCGTTCGTAATTCATTACAGTCAGCCGGTATGACCGTTCGTGATGCTGGGCTGCAATATACGCCGAATGCACTCGTGCCGATTAATAATGATGATACGGCCGACAAACTGGTAAAGCTGCTTGATGCGCTTGATGATTTGGACGACGTGACGAGCATTTACCACAACGCCGACGTGTAATATTTGCAACGATACTTTACATTTGATGCCAGCGGGACTATTATCGGCAATAGTATGAGATCGCTACTTGCCGCACTGGTAGTAGTGGTGGGGGCTTCCTGTAGTCTTATGACCACAGATGTTCAAGCCGCGTCGGACCGTCTTGTCATTACGCAGGTGCAAACAGGCGGTAGCGGTAGCGGCACGGCTAGTCAGGAGTTTATCTCACTCTTCAATAATTCGAGTCAGGATATCGACGTCTCGAACTGGTGCGTACGCGTGAGCGATTATAATGACGCAGGCTCAGATGTATATTGTTTCACGGTTTCACCAGGCATGGACGAAGTCCAGGTGCCAGCTAAAGGGGCCGTGCTGATTAGCTCTCCATCGTATCCTGTTCCTGTGGGGGTGAGTATCACGGGTGTCTTCACGTCAGCCGTAACAATGAGTGCGACACGCGGGCACGTTACCTTGCTTGATGCAGAGCGGTCGGTCGTAGACCGAGTTGCCTGGGACAACAAAGCATCGGTGCCTCCGAAATATCCTGAAACGCTCGCAACTACAGCCCCAGCCGGAGGATCTATGATAACTCGTGTGGCGAATGGAGGGTCATATAGTGACACTGACAATAATGAGGTTGACTTCGTCACGGCTCCCTCGGCACCACTTTCTGCCGTGCCGCTGATCGACTATAAGAAACAACCTGAAGTTGTTGATATCTGCCCGACAGTTGCCGGACTACAAACATCATTACCTGAAGGTTACGGGTATGACGTGGCTGGGAATTGCGAGCTAATTAGCAATGATGTATGTACGAACATCGATCGTATTCAGATGGAAGTACCCGCGGGGTATAGCGAGGTTGAGGGCGGGTGTTACGACTCATTACTCGATGTCTGCCAAAATATTGACGGGTTTCAACTAGGTCTCCCGGTTGAGTATCGAAAATTAGCGAGTGGTGATTGCAAGCGAATTGTGCCGCCAGTGTCGCTACACATCACAGAAGTGATGCCGAATGCGGTGGGCACAGATACAGGGCATGAATATATCGAGATTTACAATCCGACCCCTCAGGATGTCGATCTGTCCGATTATATTCTTATGATTGGAAAAAATGCGGAGAAGTCCTATGAGCTTGGCACCATGACGATGCCGGGCGGTAGCTACCTATCGATTACTGACGTCATGCTCGGGTATAGTCTTTTAAATACCACTACTCGTGTCGAACTACGGTTCTATGACAGCCAATTGATTGACGAAATTGTACCATATCAGTCGCCGTCCGATGATATGTCCTGGTCGCTTATTGATGGCGTGTGGCAATATAGCGACATGCTTACGCCGGGTGCTGCGAATCAGCCTGCTGCCAAAGATGAGCCCCGGTCAGAAGGGGTGACAACCGATACGTCACTTGCACCATGCCCGGCTGGAAAGTATCGCAGTCCCTTAACAAACCGCTGCCGGACAATCGAAAGTGATGCGGCAGTTCTGGCAAGCTGTGACGCTGATGAGTTTCGTAACCCAGAAACGAACCGCTGTCGTAAGATTAGTCTTGCTAGTGTAACGCTAGCGCCATGCAACGAGGGCTACGAACGTAACCCAGAAACGAACCGCTGCCGCAAACTCGCAAATGATGACGGACTAACACCATGTGAGGATGGCTATGTGCGAAATCCCGCCACAAATCGTTGCAAAAAAGCACTGAGCGACATACCGTCCAAAGCGGCTGATGCAGTCAAAGAAACGACAAAAACTGCCGAGCAGATGAACCCGTATGTGGTAGCGGCGGTTGCCGGGCTTGGCGTCGTCGGCTATGGGTTCTACGAATGGCGAACCGAACTTGCTTCCGTGGCCCGTCGAGGGTTTAGGTTTATCGTGCGAAAATAAGTATACTTGAAATGAGTATGAGAATTATTGGTATTGATCCGGGTACGGGCATCTTGGGGTTTGGGGTTATCGACGCTGAAAAGGGTGGGTATTCACTTGTGACTGCCGGAGTGATCACAACACCACCGCATACGCCGCTTGATGAGCGGCTTGAAGAAATCTATGACGGCCTGACACAAATTATTGCTGATACAAATCCCAACTGCATGTCAATCGAAAAACTATTTTTTGCACGCAATGTCACGACGGCCATGAGTGTGTCGCATGCTCGAGGCGTCGCCATGCTGGCGGGACGCAAAGAGAAGCTGCCAATACATGAATACACGCCTTTGCAAATCAAACAAACACTGACTGGCTATGGTAAAGCTGACAAAAAACAAGTGCAAGAAATGGTGAGGATTAATCTGAGACTCAAAATAGTTCCTAAGCCAGACGATGCCGCAGATGCACTTGCTACAGCGATTACCCATAGCCTCATGAGCAGGGTATAATACTATTATGATTGCACACGTAATTGGCTCGGTGGCTGAAAAATTCAATGGCGCGGTAATTGTTGATGTGGTCGGTGTTGGGTACGAAGTGCAACTCGCACTGGGTGATTTCGACGCGGTAAAGCTCGATGAAAAAGTGAAATTTTATACATATCATCATGTGCGCGAGCAATCTCAAGAATTATTCGGGTTTAGCACGCTAACCACTAAGAAGTTATTTGAAATGTTGATTACGGTGCAGGGCGTGGGGCCGAAAGCGGCGCTGTCGATCCTTAGTCTCGGTACGGCTGAACAAGTGCGCAATGCCATTGCCAACGGTGACAGCGCCTACATCACGAGTGCGAGTGGCGTTGGCAAAAAAACTGCTGAACGAGTTGTGGTTGATCTCAGTGATAAGGTAGGTTTGCCGACCAAATACGATGCTCCGGTTCAGACTGAGTTGCCTACAAATGACGAAGCACTTGAAGCGCTCATGGCGCTTGGCTATACACTGGCTGATGCAACGAAAGCATTGGAAAATGTAGAAGTAAATATTCCGACATCTCAGCGCGTATCCCAAGCACTAAGAGGTGCAGCATAATGAAATGGACAGCACGGATTACGTGGAAAAAAGTCGCAACGTTTATGATTGGACGACCTGATTTTCTAAAACAAGATATTGTCATGGTGACAGCAATTAGTCTCGTGTCATCGCTGATTGCACTAGGAGGGTATGTTAATGTCGGTTATATGATCCTTTTCTTGTCCGTAATGCTGGCGATCACACTTGTCATCGAATTAGTGATTGCATTTGTACTTTATCGTCAAATTATGAAAATGACGGGGGGTGTCGTTTATTATAAGATTGAAAAGGGCGCGGTGTGGGATGATGCGGGTATTCAGAAAGCTCATACAGATACTGCAGCGTTCACTGTTACAAAAATGAAGAACATGCTCGTGACGCGGCGCAGAGGAGCGTGGTTTCGGGGAGAGGGAGTACTTTATTTTGATTCGAACATAACTCGAGACGAGGCATATGCTGTGTTGCACTAGGACTGTCCTAGTGAAATAGTGCGGTAGACTAGGGGGTGGAAAGGAGGTTTATGAAGGTAATAGCAAAAGATGTTTATGGTAATGATCACGAAGTTGACAGTAGTGATATGATCTGGCGGGTGCATGTGTATGGTATCGTGATTGACGACGGCAAGATACTACTGTCACCCCAGCATGGTGACGGCTATGATTTACCGGGCGGTAAAGTTGAGATGGAAGAATTGATGGAAGATGGACTTGTTCGCGAAGTAAAAGAAGAAACCGGGATTGATGTCAGGGTAAAGAAGCTACTTGGGGCAAAAGATATATTTTTCAAAGTAACATTTCGTGAACCGCAAGAAGTCTGGCATTCGGTGATGTTTTATTATATGTGCGAAAAAATTGGGGGTAGCATATCGGATTCGGGTTTTGATGAACATGAAAAATCCTATGCAAAAGACGCTATCTGGATGGGCGTGCAAGATCTTAGCGCTATCCACATCGCCAGCTCAGTGGATTTCAGGGAATTTGCTAGGAAGGCAATGTCGTAAATGTTAGAAGCGAGAGACGTCTAATTACCGCGCAACCTGACATTATAAACTGAGAATACGATATGAGTAGCTTCTGGCAATGTGTGGCATAATGGCTTCATGGTATTTGTGTATTATATGACGGCGTACAATAGATAAGACTATTTATGAAAGGTACAGCAAAGCGCGTGACGACATCACCTGAACCGACGGAACATCAGCCAATTGTGGTGTTGTCTTCGAGGGTTGTATACCAAAATCCTTGGATGCAAGTGCGTGAAGACGAAACAATACGAGCGGGCGGCAAGGGAATATACGGAGTTATTGAGACGAATGATTCCGTCGCAATTTGCGCGATAAATGACCAGCATGAATTATACCTCATATACGGTTACAATTATCCTTCGAATACCTGGACATGGCAGGTGCCCGGAGGCGGTACTGACGGCGAAGATCCGATAGCGGCGGCAAGGCGCGAGCTAAAAGAAGAAACCGGTATCTCGGCGCAGAGATTTGAAACAGTAGGTGCGTTGCTGGCCACGCGCGGGTTATTGCGTGAGAGCCGAAGCATTGTGATCGCGACGGGGTTAAAGCATGGTGCCCGGGCACTGACGGATGATAATGACTCCATTCGTGAAGGGAAATTTTTCTCGCTCCCAGACGTTAAGCGCCTAATAAAAGACGGCAGTGTTTGTGATTCATTGAGCGTTTCGGAAATATATTTTGCAGAAGAGTGGATAAATAACCATGGCAATTGAGAGAATTATTGATACTGCTGTGCACGATGACGACCAAGAGGAGCGCGTCATCGAAGTGACGCTTCGTCCGCAGAAATTTGATGAATATATCGGGCAGGAGCGGCTGAAAAAGAATCTGAAATTAGCTATCGATGCGGCGAAAAAGCGCGGCGAGCCGATGGATCATGTGCTACTATATGGGCCGCCGGGACTTGGCAAGACGACGATGGCAACGGTGATTGCCAATGAAATGGGCGTTGGTCTACGGGTAACGGCAGGGCCAGCGATTGAGCGAGCAGGAGACCTCGCCAGTATCCTGACGAATTTGGCGGATGGCGATATATTGTTCATTGATGAAATCCATCGTCTAAGCCGTACCGTCGAGGAAGTGCTCTATAGTGCGATGGAGGATTTCAAACTCGATATCGTCATCGGCAAAGGCCCGGCGGCGCGTAGTATCCGTCTAGATCTGCCAAAATTTACCGTAATCGGAGCAACAACCCGTACAGGTAGCCTTGCAGCACCACTGCGCGACAGATTTGGACATTTGTATCGGCTTGAATTCTATACGCCTGAGGAGATTGCCCAAATTATTACGCGATCAGCTGGTATTTTGGATGTGGCCTTGCGTGATAATTCTGCGGTCGAGCTATCGACTCGGGCGCGTCTGACCCCACGTATCGCCAATCGCCTGCTCAAGCGAGTACGGGATTATGCCGATGTACACGGTAGGGGCGTAATTGATGTCGTCGTGACACAAAAGGCGCTTGAGATGATGGAGATCGACGAGCTAGGGCTGGATCCGGCTGACCGCAGCATGCTGGAACGGATTATCGACACCTATGGTGATCGGGCCGTCGGGTTGAACACCATTGCCGCACTGACTGGTGATGAGCAGACCACTATCGAAGATTTCTATGAGCCGTATCTCCTGCAGATTGGATTTATCGAACGAACGCCTCGCGGCAGGGTTGTAACCGCAAAAGCCAGGAGACATCTTAGTAAAGAATCAGTATAATAATCTATATGGCAGAGCAACCGATGCAAACCGTCTATGATGAACACGGCAACCCAATCCAGGTTGATCCACGACAATTTCAACAGGCCGTTGTGGCGCAGCCGCAGCCAGTTGTGCAGGCGCCAGTCCAGTCGTCACAGTCAGACCAACCGCTTCAGATGGTATACATGGCCCGACCTCACGATATAGAGGCGCCGGCAATTACTCGAGAAGTGAAGGAAAAGCACGATGAATCAAAGCGCCGATTTCCGTATCTCAACCTAAGTGATGGCGAGTATGTGATTAGTGCGGTACGACGGCACCCTATTGGGCTGTTGGCGATTTGGGCGGTCGTGGGGGTTGCGCTTACAATGATCGCTGCGGCACTCTTTGCCGCCATAAACAGCAATAGTGTTATCTCATCGTTTATCAGCCCTAGCAGCATCCCATCACTAGCGATGCTGCTTCTTGGTTTGATGGTATTTATTTTTCTCGGGGGCGTGTTGGCGACAGTTGTCTATAACGGCAACCGGTTTTTCCTGACGAATGAGAGTGTTACGCAGCATATTCAGATAAGTCTGTTTTCAAAAAAAGAACAGACCATTAGCCTGACAAATATTGAGGATGCAAGTTTTCGCCAGCACGGCATACTCCAGACCTTGTTGAACTATGGCTCGTTGCGGCTTTCAACTCAGGGCGATGAAACCACATATCGCTTTACGTTCGTTGAGGATCCGGGCAATCAAGTGGCGCTCCTTAACAATGCTGTCGAAGCGTTTAAGATGGGTCGTCCAGTCGACAACAACGATTAGTGCCGTTGATCACGCGGTATTCGGTATGGATCTTGGACAGTGTACTCGGTGACTAGTGATTTGATTTTTTCACGAAGTCATCTTCGGACTCAAGATCAGTGCGCAGTGTATAGCTGGCGCAGTTATCACCATCACAGTTCAGCGGATCATAGCGATAACTGGAGCCTTGCTCGCCTATAGCTTTGCCCGACGGGTCTTTAAATAGTGATGGTTCCACCGACGGCAGTATGCTACTGCTTATAACGCGCGGGTATGATTTTTTGGCCTGGTAGTAAACTTCCTCAAGAGAGTAATGAAAAGCATTTATAGCTGTCTTACGCTGGCGGTCGCGGTCCACTTTGTCGATCTGTGATTTTTGCTGCAAAAAAAACATGCCTGCAAGCACGAATATCACAATAACCACGATAAGTTCAATAACAGTAAAGCCAGATTGTTTTTTCATACTCATAGACATAATTATATCATTCACAGCCGCATCAGTAGTATAATATACATGCATAAGGATGGAGGTTCACCCGCCACAATTGTTGAATACAGGCGTGATGACGCGATAATCTAACCGTAAGTTTTCTGGCGGCACAATTACTGCCCAGAATAAAATCCAGGAGGGTACATGGCTGATAAAACGAAAAAAACAGATGATCAAGCCAATATGAATGATGGCAAAGCCAAAGCGCTTGGTCTAGCGCTTGAGCAAATAACGAAACAATTCGGTGACGGCTCGATCATGAAGCTTGGTGAAAATCGCAAAGCCGACGTCGAACTATTGCCTTCAGGATCACTATCACTTGATATTGCTCTTGGCGGTGGCTATCCGAAAGGCCGCATTATTGAGATTTATGGTCCGGAATCCAGCGGTAAGACGACGTTGACGCTACACGCAATTGCCGAAATTCAAAAACAAGGCGGTACAGCGGCATTTATCGACGCCGAGCATGCACTTGATCCAGCCTATGCCAAAAAACTTGGTGTTGACACGGCAAATCTCCTCGTCGCGCAGCCGGACAACGGTGAGCAAGCACTTGAGATCGCTGAGACATTAGTTCGCAGCAACGCAGTTGATCTCATTGTCGTTGACTCGGTAGCCGCGCTGGTGCCGCAAGCTGAAATCGAGGGTGATATGGGCGACAGCCACATGGGTCTGCAGGCTCGACTCATGAGCCAGGCGCTTCGCAAGCTGACGGGTATCATCAACAAGAGCAAAGCAACTGTTATATTCATCAACCAGATTCGTATGAAAATCGGTGTTATGTTTGGTAACCCTGAGACGACGACGGGTGGTAACGCGCTGAAGTTTTATGCCAGTGTTCGTCTCGATATCCGTCGCATCGGCCAGATCAAAACCGGTGAGGACATCATCGGTAACCGTACCAAGGTCAAGGTAGTAAAAAACAAAATTGCGCCGCCATTTCGAACGGCAGAATTTGACATCATGTATAACGAAGGCATATCGCGAACTGGCGACGTGTTGGATCTAGCCGTCATTCATGGCATTGTCGGCAAAGCCGGTGCATGGTTTGACTATAAAGACGGCAAAATCGGCCAAGGCCGCGAAGCAACCAAAATCTACCTCAAAGATAATCCGAAAGTTCTCGACGAGATTGAAAAAGCCGTCCGCAAGAAAGTGGTGGAGACACAAGAATAGAAGTTGGATTATAGGTTTTGGGCTTTGGAATGACGAGATACCTGTTATGCGGCGGAAATGATAGAGCATACTCAGAATTTGTTAAGAATATTCTTGAAGAAATTTATCATCATTCAAGTCATCCAAAAGTATTAAGTTGCATGTTTGCAGTCTCGGATACTGAAATAACAAGTAAATTTCAGTCATGGAGTGGGTGGTGGCAAGGAAATGGTGCACGCTTCAAAGAGTATGTATGTGCTGATAGAAGTAATTTTGTCGGACAGATAAGGGAGGCAGATACCATATTCTTCCACGGTGGCAACAATGATCTCCTGTTTAATTTTTTAAACACTATTCCAGACGTAGAAAGATACTTTGACGGCAAATTAGTTATCGGTAGTTCGGCAGGGGCAAACTGGCTGTCGAAAGCATTTTTTAGTCGTTCGGCTGGCGGCTGGAGAAAGGGGAGTGGAATAGTTCCATTATCTATCATGGTTCATTATGGCGTTTCTGAAGAAGATAGCCCAAACGAAAATTGGGAATATTATGAAAATAAAATAACAAGTTTTAATGGGGATAAAAGCCAAGATATCGTACGAATAAAAGAAGGGCAAATCATCGCCTATGAAAATCACTAGCATCTCAGTTCAGGCGCGGAATCCCGATCGGGTGAATATTTCGGTCGATGGAACGTATCGGTTGAGCCTCGATGTGTACCAGGTAACTGAGCTTGGGATTAAAAATAGGGCGAACGTCACCCCCGAGGAATTAGCCAAATGGGAAGAAGAAAGCACCTTTGGTAAGCTCTATGGTCGGGCGCTTGAGTACACCATGATACGACCGCACAGCGCGAAAGAGGTCAGGGACTATCTGTTTCGAAAAACGAGACCGGTAAAATACTTGTATCTTCCAAAATCCAACATCCAACATCCAAAATCTACTCAAGCTGTTCTAAAAGAACGACCAGGTGTAGCGCAGGATATAGCTGACAGAGTTTACGATCGTCTGGTTGATAGAGGCTATATCGACGATGAAAAATTTACTCGCTACTGGCTGGAAAACCGCAGTGCGGTAAAAGGCGTGAGTAGACGCAAGCTGATCGCCGAGCTGCGGGGCAAGGGAGTGGAGCAGAGAATTATCGATGCCCTGCTTCCCTCTTCTGTCCGCAATGACTTTGAGGAGATTGATAAAATTATCGCTAAAAAACGACCAAAGTATCCGGATGAGCAAAAACTCATGCAGTATTTAGCTCGTCAAGGCTTTGACTACGATCTGATACGCGCTAAGCTCAATGAGTTTCCTGACCTGGAGAACGGAAGGGATTAACGAACGAACTTGCCTCTTCGGCACGTTCTTGCATGGTTTCAGTGATTTCGGCAGTACCTATTGTGATAAGGTGAGGTGTCACATCGATAATCTGCGATCGATGCACGATGCGAGAACCTTGCGTCAGGCTTTGTAAGAATGATGGCTTGACGAAAAGCTGCTGGATCATAAAACTGTCAGGATCAAACGAATAATCCTCAACCTTGCCGAGTTTTGTGCCTCGGCGGTCAACGACAGACATTCCGACAAGCTTAAATTTCTGATCGATCAGCTGCTGAAGACGCACAAGACCGTCCAATGCCATCAACTTGCTGCTATCATCAACGATGAACCCCAGCTCGCCTGATTCACGGATGTCGTCAGTGAAGAGTACCGTTGGCTGCGGCTCCAGATTTGGCCCGTCCACGTAACAGGCGGCAATACCGAGATTGCTGGGATCGATTATGGCGTCGCGCGTTTGAGCAATCTGCGTCCCTGTCTGCAGACTCATGACGGGTGTACCAGTTAATTGTTCTGATAGCACAAGCATACTTATAGTGTAGCATTACTCGCTGAAAGGATTTATTTTGCCGTCAGGCAAAGGTATAGGGCCGTCCTGTGATGTGTGGAGTTGTTCGACTTGCTCCATCGTGTCTTTATCAAATGATTTGATGTTGTTTTTGTTGATCTGTGATTGTTTGTAGTCTTCATCTGACGGTAAGTCAAAGATAGCTTGAATGGTATATACCGAATAAATAAGCAACAAAAGGCCGAGGATAATAGCAATCAGTATGCTGTGATTTGTGAGAAATCTCCCCGCATGTGAAAAGATTGATATCTGATGGTGTGTTATGGTATGCTGTTTTTTCTTCACCGAAGGTATACCTCGAGTTTTATGACGGGATTACTAATCAACTGTTTGTCGTCTCTTAATGGCACCATGTTTACGCCGGTTATCTGGATTTTCGTAATATTTTCTTCAATAGAACGTATAAATGTTAAGACGTTGCTGTATGGTGTGGCGTTGGCAAGTTGAAGAATTATTTCAGTGCGGTTCAACGTACTAATAGCTCCTGGGCCAGCCTGAGGTTTATCGCCTGGCTTGGGGCCAAAGTCGATCAACGTAATGTGAACGCCTGATTTATCTGCGTAGGATGAGAGGTCATTGATGACTTGATCTTGGAACGTATATGATTGGCTCTCAGCAACAATTTGAGCGGTTTTATGAACGATGGGTTTGTTGCGCTCGAGTGCCGACTTGAGAGATTTTAATTTCAGGATTTCTTGCTCGGCAACAGCGGAATCAATTCGCGCATGATCAGTTTCGAGAGATTTAGCACTGAGAATTTGTTGCGCGATTACGCTTACGTAGCCGATGCCGATGATAGCGAGGATAATAACCAATATCATAAGGTAGGAAAAGAATCGGGCTGATTTCAGTGGCGGTACTTTCATAATTCCCCTGCCTTGTATGCGTTATTTATCTCTTTAATATCGATAACAGTAATGATCTGAGCGAGGTAAGGATATTCTGGTGTTCCATCCCACTTAATAGCGCGAATTTTGGTATCTTTGAAATATGGCGTATTTTGCAGAGCGAGCTTTGCTTTATCGGCGTCAACGTTTGTTTTTGTCCTGATATCTATCATGATGGGCTTTGAAAGATCGGTAGCGGTAGTATTTAGATTGTCGAGCACAGTGTTGGCGGGAAGCTTTTTAGAAAAAATAATCAATAAATTACTAAAGAAAAATTCATTTTTAAAAATTGTTTTTGCAGTTGCGAGGTTAGAGTTAAAAGTGTTTGCTTCTTTGATGACATCGGCATATTTTTGTTTTTCAGGTATATAGCGGGCAGCCTCTTGGCGATACGCTTCTGCCTGGCCGTTAAGAATCAAGTAGCCTATCCCGTAGCTTGCTGTCATAGCCACCCCAAGAGATAGCAGCATAATGATGATATGGCGTAGAACAATATTTCGCTTGGCCGCCCGGAGATCAGCTCTGGTTTCTTGATCAATTAGGTTTATCATAATTCAATCTCCTCAGACGTCGTACTGGCCAAGCCGATAACAGTGACATAACGCGGTCGAAATTGACGAGCTGGTTGAGGCAAATTGCCAAAAATAAGATTTTGCCATGGGCTGGCGACACGGGCAGGCATTACGAGGTTATCGGTGAAGTACTCACCGATCCCCGGAATGTCGCTGCCGCTGCCGACTATAATGACCTGTTCGATACGTGTCGAGGCGTCAAGCCGTTCGTTATAATAACGGATAATCCGGCGTATCTCGTTTATTATCTGTGTGAGCGCCGGATCCACTGCTTCGAGAATTTTCTTTTGTTTAGAACTGTGCGAGAGGCCGTGGAGCACTTTAAGTTGGTGGGCATTTTCAAGGCTGACATCCATTTTTTCGGCAATGGCGTAGGTGAGCGTGTTGCTGCCGACCTGCAGACTGGCCGTTGCGCGGATACGACCATTTAGAATTGCCAGGTCGGTATCTGCTGCACCAATATCAACGAT
>CAZHGM010000025.1:0-13407 GCA_964532145.1 uncultured Candidatus Saccharibacteria bacterium
TCACCACAACGATGAGAGGAGATGTGCATGAAACTACGAATTTATATTATTACGCTTGCTATGATTATGAGTAGCCTGGTGTTACCCGTACTGACCAGCACGCCAGCAAACGCGATCCCGCGAGACTGTGACGACAATGCAGTCGTTCATTGCGGAACATTAACGCTTGACGAGCTGAAGAACAACTACAAAGGCGATGTGAAGGCCGTCTACACGTACTTCGGCATCTCGTCAGGTATGCTTTCCGCTACTAGCCGTATCAAAGACGGCTACGTCACCAAATCAGGTGATGTACTAATTGGCGACGAAGTTGTTGCAAGTGATGCCCTGACTGTGGGACGCGACGATATGCCCGGCAGCAGTACCATTACGGCTGGCGGCACAACATTTTACCAGCGCCCACCATCTGTCAGTTTCGGCAGCGACAAGCTCGATGCGTTTGTTTTCGTCGACAACAATGGCGCTTTTGTGGCAGCTGTCATAAAATCCTGCGGCAACCCAGTAAAGGCAACGCCAAAAGTAAAACCAGTTGCTACTTGTTCAAGCTTGACGGCAAACAAAATCGGCCGCAACGAGTACACTTTTACCGTCAAAGCCGCTGTCAGCGGTGGTGCTGAAATCCTTGGTTATAACTTCGCTGTAACCGGACCAAAATCAGTCACGATTGAGCCGGTACGCGCTATCAAAGACACTTACACCACCAAGACCGTGACGTTTGAAGAGCCTGGTACATACAAAATTGTTGCAACAGTTGCGACAAGTCAGGGCGACAAGACAAGCGCTGACTGCACAACCTCAATTACCGTTAGTAAAGAAACAACTCCCGAGGAGAACGTCGAGGTCTGCAACCCGGCAACAGGTAAAATCATTACCGTTAAAAAATCCGAAGAAGGCAACTACAAGCCCAAAGACGATGCAGCTTGCAAGCCTAAAACAGACAACACGAATGAGCTCCCAAGCACCGGGCCAAGCGATATGATCCTTGGTATCACCGGTCTCGGCGGCCTGACTGCCGCTGGTTACTACTACCATGCCAGCCGCCAGCACATCCGCGACCTTCTGAAAAAGTAACAGCTTAACTATCTCGCATAACCCCAGTGAATTGCCGGGGTTATGTATTGTCTGACACGAGCGGCAAGCGAAAGCCAAACTCGCTGCCTTCGCCTTCCTTGCTCTCAAACAAAATCGTACCGCCATGAGCAATGACAACTCGTTTTGCCATGAAAAGCCCGATACCAGTACCGTCCGGACGAGCTTTCCGCGCATTGCCAGCACGGTAGAATTTACTAAACAAATGCTTGCGTTCATGCACTGGTACACCGATACCGTTATCTTTGACGGTAAATACAATCTCATCACGACGCCGCTCCAAAATGACGAGAATTTCCCCGCTCTCTGGCTTTGCATAATAAATCGCATTATCAATAAAATTCATCATCACTTGGCGAAGCTTCGTCTCATCCGCCTCAATCAGCGGAAAATCTTTCGGCGCATCATACAGCAGGATGATGTTGCGTGATTTGGCAGACTGCCGTAGCTGATCAATTTCCTCAGCTAAGATCTTGGGTAGTGATACATTGGTTTTTTCCAGCTCAAATCTTCCTGTCTGAATACGGGAGAGATTCAAAAAATCACCGATCAAATACACCATCCGCTGCGACGAATCATAGGCTTGTTCAAGCGCTTGTTTTTGCGCTGGCTTCAGCTCGCCAAGGTCGCCTTCAAGTAACATGCTGATATAACCCTTAATACTTGTCAGCGGCGTCCGTAGTTGATGTGATGCCATTGAGATAAACTCATCTTTTGACTCATCCAGGTGATGCAGCTTTAAGTTACTCATACGAAGTTTTGTTGTCGCCGTTTTGATTTCCTGCTGTAGTCGTTCATTGAAATGTTCGATTTCCTCAAAACGAAGTGCGTTCTGGATCGCTACAGCAAGACTTTCACTGGCTATTTTTATGAGTTCAATATCTTGGCTGTTATAGAGATTGCCATTTGCCTTGTAACCAAAAAACAAGTAGCCAACTGGTTGACGGAGAGCTTCAAGCCGAACGACAACTTTGACATCGCTGTCCCGCATTGAGGCATACAGACTGCCCGCGCGTTCATCAATTTCATCAAAGATAACCAGGCGCTTTGATTGGTGTTGCTGTTCGGCAATAAGTACTTCAAGTCCTTGTATCTTTTGATCGGCGTTAATTACTCGCCAGCGACCTTCGTGCTGGATATCGCCAACAACGGCCGCAGCCGTATTGACGCTCAAAGACTTTTTGAGAATCTTGAGCGTTTTTTTCAGCATTACTTCTACGTCGGTCGTTCTTACCAAAGTCGAGCTTATTTCATCAATCGTTGTTTTCGTGTCATATATGTCCTGAAAAAAATACTTATTGGATAATCGATTTACATAGAGTCGAAGCGGGTGAAACGAAATAGCGATTAGGAGTGTTGCTGCAACATAAAATGCATTTTGGTAAGAGCCTAGTCCCTGACTTCGCAAAATATTTGAGCCGGTGTTAATAACAACCATCACATATAGCGTGCTTAGTAATGCCAAAATCAATAGGTAGACAACCCCTCTCACGACAAACCTGCGAATATCGAATAGCTGATGTCTGATAATCGCATAGCCGATACAAATCGCAAAAAACATTGGCGCAATTGGGCTAAATGTTACAAGACTCGAGATAGAAAATACCACTGGCAGAACGAAGTTTGTAAGTGGCATGACAATAAAAAACACCAAAGCACCGAGCACAATGAGCCGAAGCTGCTGCCGTCCTAAGCCATCGCTTTGATAAATTTTTCTTACCAAAACAACCACGCTACCGATAATAGCCGAGAGCGCATATAGCATAAAAATAGGTATACCCGGACCTGGCACCGGCGATATGTCACCAGCGGGCGAAACGATAATTCCCTCAAATAGTAGCGGTGTCGCTCCAACAAAAACCGCACCAATCGTACACCAGAGATATATCCAGTCAAACCTGGTTAGCCGATAGGAGGTACGAGGAAATACTCTCATGAAAAAGAAGAATAATCCCAACATAATCATCACGAATATCATTGTTGCTCTCACAACATAAAGTCGATAAAAATCAAAGTGAAGCGAAATATATGTCAACAGCGTCCACACAATCCATGACCCGCATAATGCCGCAACCAGTCGGTTGGTAGCACTTTTGGGGTTCTCTCGAAAGGCCGACAGGCCAATGAACAATATGGTGAGGACACTGGTAATGATAATTACTTCAAACATATTCAGTCTTCTCTGGACAGTATATACCACTGCAGGAAAGCATTACCAGTTTACTATACTTTCTATAGTGAGTCGAGCTTATTTCTATAGTCAGACAGAGCAGTCTGATGCTCATCATCCTCATGCTCCAAAGAGAGAGTTGATTCTGGCCCAATAACATATCGCCCCTCTCGCAACGGTTTACCAAGGATAATCTGCCTGGCGCAGTACGCGCTCACAACACCAGCAAGAACGGCTGCTCCACCGAGTTGCGGCCAGCTAGGTAGCGTTTTGCCAACTCTGTCTAATGACTGAAACATCCGTAGTGGAATATGGTCCGGACCAATAAAATACCGGCCGATCATCATACCAAGCATCTTCCGATCGCGAACTTCACCGCGCTCAATCCGTTGCAATATATCAGCCGGAATAATACCGTTAAATAATGCTTTGTCGTGATCGAGATCATAACGCTCAATATCAACCAATGTGTCATTGCCGTCATCAGCCGCTGAAATCACAGCTACGGCAGCACGGCGAGCCCGCTGGCGTAGCTTTACTTTCATCTCCAGTTGATCCATCTCATCGACAAGTACGGCAGGCCTGTGGGTGTTCATGATTTCTTCAAGGTTGTGCTCGGTAAGACCATCGTGATAATGCACCTGCACAATGTAAGGGTCTGTTTCACTGATACGTTTTGCGATATTATCAATTTTGCTGAGGCCAACATCTTGGTATGGCGCACGAATTCGGTTGAGGTTACTGGGCTCCAAATAATCCATATCGGCAACAATTAACGTGCCGCCAATACCCTGTAGTAGTAGTGAATCAACGACATTACTGCCAACACTCAACCCAAATACGGCGACCGATGCATCGTACAGTCGTTGTTGTTCTTGCTCAGTGACCAAGTCACGATTGCGCGACGTGCGTAATTTTCGTAGATCTGATTGCTCCGGAAATCGCACAAGATATCGTGACCATGGGAAATACACCCATGTTCCATACTCCTCATCAAATGCTCGTTGAAACTCATCAAATTTTGTTTTAACGAGCAGGTCTTTTTCGTGGGGGTACTCAATATCGTATAGCTCTTGAACTGCTTCTTTTATATTGTCTCGAATAGCAATCACCGAGCCAGTATCAATCAGTTCGCGAAGCGCCTGACGGTGTGCTGAGTCGCGTAAACTAAAACGTAACGGCTCCTGCCATGATGTGTCAATATGATCTGCGTCATTGTGAAGCTGTGAAAATAAATTATTTACTTCTGTATCCATTGTTGTTTCTTCCCCGGTTTAAAATATGTTTCATCTTCGTATGGCCAAAAAACAAGCTCCGGATCAGTTATCTTTCCATACGTTTTACGTGTTTCACGATATTCGGAATTTTCGGTAACAAGCTGTTTAATGACGTCTCTTTTTAGACGGTCTTTCGTAAGAAAATTACTGCGCCAGTTGGGCTTGCATTCAACATGCAGTATAAGTTTTTGTCTGCCTTCAGTATCATAGGTTACAGCAAGGCTAAACTTTCCAGTAATATACCGCTCAAAACTTTTGCGTTGCAAGACGCGTCGAATTGTTTCCGGATAGACTTGAAACCCGAAAAAACTCACCGAAAAATCACTGCGTTCGTACACAAACACGATTGGCAAATTCCACAAATGATCCCTTACTGTTTTTTCGGGCAGAAGTTCATCTAGTGCTAACCCGTGGGCCGCAAAAGCCTGTTCAAGCTCGGTGCGTTTCAGCAGTGCGCCGCGGTCTTTTAAGTCATATCTCAGCAACGGAATACCGCTATTGGAGCTGCACACCAATCTGTCGCCATCAACGGTTTCAAAATAAAACATATCAGGTATATACTGGGCAACCGTCGGTAGTTTATGAGTCTCGCCAAAGATATCAAAATATAACTCCGGCCGTTCCAGGCTAAATCGGCGAAGCCAAATCGTAAATGGCGTTTCGTGCGCCATAGTACCGAGATCCACCGTACCGTAATGATTGAGTGATGTTGTGTATGGATCCTTCAGACCTGTTTTTCGAATGACGTAATCGCGAAACTCCTCACTAAATATTTCCGCCGAAAAAACAAATCCGAGATTGTAATCAGACCATTCCAGCCCCATACGCTCCCCATCGTCGAGTATGTCTTTTAGAAAAGGTGCATATGAGCCAATAATAACTTGGTCAAAATCTTTGCCAAGGCTCTGCACCGCGTCAATGATCGCTTTTTTATCGATTCCAGGCGTAATAATACTCAGATTGTAGCCGCTACGAGCTATCATCTGCAGCGCTTGATAGGTAAACACCCCACCAATCCATGCACCCATTGGAAAGCCGACGATATAGAGCGTGCTCTTTTTATCAATCTGGAAATTCTCAAGTAGATACAGCTCAGCAGCACGCGCATAATAGGTATCTTGCAGCTCTTGCCTCGGAAAGTAAAAGGGCTTCCCGGTTGAGCCGGATGTCGTCGATATCACCCAATTGTTATGGCTAAAATTACCGTCCCAACACAGTTCATGGCGAGGATATTGCCGCAGGTAATTGTCCTTATCAATTAACGGTACCGTTTGAAAATCGTCGATAGTTACGATATCATCGTGACGAATATGGTGCTTGGCGAGAAACTTTTTGTACGCCGGAACGCGCTCCGCCATGGCATGAAAAAGCTTAAGTGCCCCCGCCTCTCCCATCTCCTGCCATTCTGTCTCGGGAAGCGTATGAAGTGCTCGCAGAGCGGCGTTGGCATCATCCAGGAATTTTGGCTTGGGCGGAATGAATTGCATGGTGTCAGGTTAATAGTATCATATTACGACTGCTGTCACACTGATAGTATATGATAAAATTACGATATGATTAGTCTGGCACAGCGCGTGACGGCATTTCGTTCCGACGAGTTCCAAAAGGTATTCCGAAAACAACAATCTATCAAACACCCGATTGATTTAAGTGTTGGCGTGCCGGAAGAACTCACCCCTGAGCACATTAAGGCAGCTGGCATCCGGGCAATACAACGAGATAAAACGGTGTATACGCCCGCAAACGGCATTATTGAATTACGACAAGCGATTGCGGAGAAACTAGAGGCCGAAAACAACATCCATGCCCCATCTGAGTCTATTAGCGTCGTACCTGGTTTAACGACTGGTTTATTTTTAGTATATTTAGCATTACTTGACCCTGGCGATCAGATTATTGTGATCGATCCGTACTACCCGCCCTACGTTCATCTGGCAAACGCGATCGGCGCTCAGGCCATCACCGTTCCTTGTCTAAACACGTTCCAACCTGATATCGCCGCCATAGAAAAAGCCATAACGCCCAAGACCAAGGCCATCATTGTCAATTCTCCAAATAACCCAACTGGTGCCGTGTATTCTGAAGCCACGCTCAAACGTATCGTTGCCATAGCGAAAGAACGAGATATTATCATCATCTCGGACGAAATTTACGAGCACTTTGCTCCGGCTGGTGATCACATCAGCACCCGAATTCTTTACGATAAAACTATTACAATGAACGGGTTCTCGAAGGCTTACGCCATGACAGGGTGGCGGCTAGGTTACATTCATGGACCCAAGGATGTTATAGATGCCATCAATAACCTCCAGCAGTACACGGTGTTTTCATCATCGTCGATTGCGCAGCATGCAGCCGTCGCAGCCTTACAGCATCCTCGAGCTATCTCTAACCCTTACGATAAAAAACGGATGTACGTCATTTCTCGGTTACGCAAGATGGGCCTGACTGTTCACGGAGCGGCTGGAGGGTATTATGTTTTCTTTCAAGTACCGATACTCGATATTGATTTCGTTGACCAAGCAGCCGCACACTCCCTATTACTCTTGCCTGGGCGAGCATTTTCCGCGCGCCGTGATTTCGTGCGATTGTCCTATGGAGCAAGTATGAAAACATTAGAAAAGGGCCTAGACATTCTGGAAAAAATTATGAAAACGCTAGTATAACGTTATACCATACGCCATCTAGACGCGTTACGTTGTTATCACGCGACAAGTACGATACCATACATATATGACTACAATCGTTATCATCGAAGACGACCAGGTAATTTCACAAATGTACCGCATGAAATTTGAAGCCAATGGCTTTACGGTGCATGTTGCAGGCAATGGCAAAGACGGTATCGCAACTGTCGAACGCACCAAGCCCGACCTGATTTTACTCGACATGCAAATGCCAGAAATGAACGGCGACGAAGCATTGAGTGAAATCCGCAAACATGACTGGGGCAAAAATATCCCTGTTATTATCCTGACGAATCTTGGTGAGGAAGAAGCCCCAAAACATCTGCGAAGCCTCGGCATTGAAAGCTATATCGTCAAAGCTGATCTGACGCCACGGCAAGTTGTCGACCGGGTCAAGCAAACCCTCAAACTTGCTTGAGAGCAGCCCGAATCACGTTGTCAAACAATGCCGCGACTGTTAGCGGACCAACGCCGCCCTTGCGCGGCGTGATTGTTAGATCGGTTCTTTCGTACACATTGTCAGCGATATCACCTGTAATCTTGCCGCTTTCCGATGCCGTCCCTGCATCAATCACAATACTATCCGGACGAATCATCTCACTCGTAATAAGACCGGGTACGCCAGTGCCAGACACAATTAGCGAAGCATCAAGACAGGCATGCTTGAGCTCATCGGCGTTATCACGGTCAATTGCACGCACATCGTAGCCAGAATTCTTCCACATGCGCAGCAATGGGGCACCCACCAGTCGGCCTTGGCCAACGACAAGTATCCGCTGTTTCGTCAGATTGATATTATAACCAGCACACAGCCAGTTAATGGCGAGTGCCGTGGCTGGATCGTATATATGCTTCTCACCGAGACCATCGACATCTTTGTGCGGTGAAACGCGGTTGAGCGCCTCATCAGTTGCCAGTGCGTCAGCAAGCGGTAGCTGAACGATGATACCATGCGCCGAACCGTCATCATTGAGCGTATCAATCGTGTGAAACAACGTGTCCTGCGACACCTTATAGTGATCGGCCGTAATCAGAATATCTTCGCCATAACGCTGTTTAAGATTTTTGACGTAGGCATCAATGACCGCATTATCAATCGTCTGAACAATAGCTAACTTTGGGAAGACATGATGCGCCTGCCGTAACGCGCGCACTTGCTTCGCTTGCCGCTCTTTTATGTAGCCGACAAGCTCAATACCTGATAAATATTTCATTGCTACCAGTGTAACAGATTATACTAAAGACATGTTGATCGACGCGTACCAATGGCAATCAGTGCCAATCCTCAGTAAAATCCTCGAAAGCCGTGATGCGGTGAGCCTTATTGTCGCTAAGCCTCGCGGCTATTATTTCATGCCAGGACAACACGCGATTGTCCGTATTAGCACCTCTGATGGTACCCACTATGTACGACAATATTCCTACTCCAGCACATCGTCAGACACGGCAATTCGTCTCACGATCACCAGGCAACCTGGCGGTATTGTGTCGTCATGGTGCATCGATACCGCCCATATCGGTGATACTATCGAATTGTCACAACCATTTACCGGACCACTTGCAATTGACGCTTCGGCAGTGACAAGACTTGGCATGGTAGCAGGTGGTAGTGGCATCGCTCCGATGATGAGCCATATCCTCACGTTGCGCGAAACTGCCCCTGCTCAAACGCGTGTTGTGCTCTATAGCACACGCCAGAACATGCGCTGTTTTACATCGACGCTGGTTGCCAATGGTGACGAAGCAATCGACGTGCGCCTGACCGACGAGCAGACGCGGTTCCAACCACATGAAATCCGACGTGCGCTTCTCTCGTGTGAGCGTATTCTGATTTGTGGTTCACGGCCCTTCGTAACGGATATGCAAGCGCTCTGTCATCAATATATACCGGATGCAGCCTTGCACTGCGAGTCATTCAGCCTCTAGCGCCAATCTCTGTACCAGCGGCCTCACGCCCGAAACCAAATAGAGCGACCCTGTCACAACGATATGTGGCGATGATGTGGCAAAGGCATGGGTTAGCGCGTCGTCATGAGAAACCGCCGTATAAACCTTTTCCACGCCATAGACCCGAAATGCCGTTTCAACCTGACGCGATGGGGTACTTTTGATATGTTTCGAATCCTGTCCAAGCTGAAATGAATCGAGGATAACTTGGCCGCACACGCCCGCAATCGCCGAACAGTCATCCTGTACTTTTTGCATGGTTGCGGTCTTGAAGGCACATACGACCGTAGCTGAGGTAATGCCGTTTGCTACCAGTGTTTTGTTTAGCGCTGAGAGTTTCTGCGGATTGTGCGCTCCGTCCAGGATGAGTGTTTTACCTCTGATATGGTACACTTCGTAGCGTCCTGGCGGTGTTTGGCGCTGCACGTCGGCAAGTCGGTTTGACGACAGCTCTGGCACCTCATCTCTTTTCACGAGATACCGATAGGCCTCAAGCGCAAGCGCCCAGTTGCCGTGTTGAAAAAACGGTAAACCAGCGATCTTATGCGGCGTAACAACTGCCATCACGGCGTGTTTGGCTCGCGCACGCTTGGCAATAGCAGCTAGAGCTGCCTCTGCCTGGTCTATAACGACGCAGTGATTGCCCGACTGGATAATGCCAGCTTTTTGTGCAGCGATTGCTTCGATAGTCGTACCGAGTAACTCAGTGTGGTCATAGCCGATGGCGTTGATAACACAGAGCTTGTCTTCACGCTCAATGACATTAGAGCTGTCCAGCAGCCCGCCGAGTCCCGTTTCGATCACAGCATAGTCCACCTGCTCCTTGGCAAACACCCAGTACGCGAGAGCCATCGTCAGTTCATAATACGACGGATGACCGGCAAACTGCATGACATGGTCGCGAAACTGGTTGACATAGTGCAGGAATGCCGTTTCTTCAAGTGGTCGACCATCTATCTGGACGCGTTCATTGATCGCAACAATATGCGGGGAGACCGTCAAACCGGTTTTCTTCCCTGCGGCCTGCAGTAAGCCTCGTATAAAATAACACGTTGATGTTTTACCCGATGTCCCAGCGACATGCACAACACGATACTCATTCTGCGGCGTACCAAGATGCTGCATCAAACGATGCATACGATCAAGCCGGTAATCAGTCTCCGTCAGCCGTTCCGGCGCCCATAGCAACAGCCAGCGAGTTGCTTCGTCAAGTGACTTGATAGGTTCCATGTGTTTGATTGTACATTCCTCACAAAAAATTGACTAATTCTCACAAAAAGGTTATGCTTACATATACAAGGAGGGGGCGATACATGAAACAACACATCTACTACTTAGCCGCCATTGGAATCGTAGCATGCATCTTAGCTGCCTCAGCGCCGTACACAACTCCGCTGATTAGTGCCGAATCAGAAGACGGAACCGCACTCGCGGCAGACAAAGCACAACTTGAGACAGGCGAACGTAACGTCTAGCACTCTGGCAGCTATGGCATATGTATCAAGGAGCGTACGCTCCTTGATACATATGCATAGACGCGTTAACGGTTAAACCGGCTTCGAATTTGGAACAAAATAAATGCCCCAATAGCCATACCGAGTATAAACCCAAGTAGGCTACCGACGAAGTTGTAGGATGCATACATGAGCATTGATACGATCGATAAACCAAGACTTAATAAAAAGTTATAGAACAATAGGTTCCAGCCGGCTTTTTGATGAACTTTAAGCTTGCTTGATGCCATGAACAGCAGGACGGCCGAAACGATTGACGTGAGCACCGAGAGATAGACGGCATTCGTATTTACCGTCATACCAGCGGCAGCCGGAAGATTGTACATTGTCATAAACTCATTCGTCACGCTGAGCGCCTGATATGATCCAAGTGCGCCTAACAACGAGAGTACTGCTCCCACAAGTACCAACCACCAGCTATTGTTTGCAAGCCAGTCTTTGACGCCATCAGGAAACTGAAATGGTGCTTTTTTGTTGAACACTGTGTCGAACCACTGCTCCAAACCATGCGGCTGCGTGTCATATGACGGCGCACTAGCAGGCACGTGGTGTACTGGACGGCTGTTGGCTATTGGCTGTTTTTCGTTATCATTCATACCCGTATTCTCCCTTAGATTATACCTATGATAGTAGCGAAACAAACAACAAATGTAAATATTCCTCTGAGCAAGTATGGCGACAGTTTGTATATACTGGTATTGACTTTTTATCAATTTTGTAGTAATATAGATATTACAACGTAAGTTGGTGCCAAGGGAGGCAATAATGGTTGTTCACCACACTATCCGTCCGTATCGATCGGGCTTTACTCACATCGTTCAGATGATGCTGCCATTTTTGGTTGTTGCTATCGGACTTGTGATTGGCTACAGTGCCACTCGCGCTCTTATGAGTTCGGCGACCGCCCATGCTTTGTCGGATGATCAAGACACCAGTGCTGCTCAGAGCCCTCAATCAGAAACACTTGGCGCGCAGACTACGACCGCTTCGCCCCAACCTGCCGCAACACCTACTGCCTCCGCACCAACCACGTCGTCTCCGGTTTCCCCTGCGGCTTCGCAGAAAACACCTTCGTCATGTTCTACCAGTAACTATCTACGTCCGGCCGCACCTGCACTATCAGCACCTGGCGTTACGGTAAGCGTTGACACGCCGACATACTATACCATCGGCACGGATCAGCCAGCCGAACTCTCTGCCGTCGTCCATGATTGCGGACGCCGTCAACCAAACGGCAGCGGTTATGACGCCAGTACGTCATACAATCTTGCCTGGTCGTACAGCATCACCCAACTTGGCAACAATAGCTGTCGACTTGATGATGTTCGAGTTGGAATCCGTATCAATCAACTGCTACCAACACTTGATCCAACTCGCCCCGTCGCAGTGCAGACCTTATGGAATTCACTGAGTGGAAAATTATACAGTCACGAGCAACAACACGTCGCGATCGACAGTAATGGCGCACGATCATTGTATGCGGTGCTGAGCACGATGAGCGGCCCATGTGACACGATCGATACACAGGCCCGTAATGCAGCAAATGCCAAAGCGTCTTACCTTCAGAGTGATAATGACGCTCTCGACAGTAGCACAAACCACGGCCAATTATAGTTTGTTACTTAGGCGATGATTGTAAAAACCGTCGGTAGCCAAGATATAGAACGACCGCAACAGCGGCTGTTGAAATAGCAAATAATATTTTAGTATCATTGGCCGAAAACCCACGGATAATACTATGAAGCAATGTAAAGAGGCCACCTAGTAGTATCCCGTCAGACAGGAATGTGACCTTTGTCGCCACAGCAAATGCAGCGATGATAACTACCACAGCCAGGAAAAGTAAGATAATCGCAACATTACGTTCATACGTCTGCCGAGCTTGCTCGTATGTCTTTTGTTCTGTTTCAAACTGCCGTTGCTGGTCCTGCTGTTTTTGCACAGCAGCGTCATACGGCGAAGGGACTTTCATATCGGAAGCCATTCCTGGATATTCGGGTGCTTTCGGTGCTTCGTAAAAAGCACTAACGCCGATGCCGAAAAACAGCGCGATAACAACACCTAGTATAAATGTGTAAACCAGTTTGAAAAGTGTATTGTGTTCCATATTGGTAAGTATACACCGTGGTAGTAAAATAGTATTAATGATTACCCACTTTGTTATTATGCTCTCATGAAAAGAAAGATTACGTTTATTATTCTGTTAGCTATACTCGCTACATTGCTTTTTGGTGTTCTATACCACCGTAAATATGATCATACACTTACTGATCTTGGGCCACTCGATGATCCTGTTTGCATACAGTCTATCCGTTCTGATAACGGATTTCCGCTGCCATGGCAAAAAGGCGTGTTGACATGCAGCGAAAACGACGCGCACAGTGAGATCGGTACATACGACCATGGTGAATTTTCGCCGACGGCTTTTTTACTTGATATTTTGTTCTTTACGCTGCCCTTAGGATTATTGGCATTATTTCCGGCGCTTCTAAGCAAGCAGTCCCGCAAATCGTAAGCTGCACTTTGACTTATGCGTCTCACCTCTCCATCCTTTGGATATCTCGGGTTCAAGCCCCTTGAGCCACAAATGAAAATCGTCAGACCAAAAGGTCTGACGATTTTCATGGAGGGCCAGGAGGGACTTGCGCACTTTTGCTCGTCAATTGCTAAAGCAATATTCCTCGGCCAAGCATTGAAAACGTAAACTGCCACCACGGCAGTTT
>CAZHGM010000026.1:0-13009 GCA_964532145.1 uncultured Candidatus Saccharibacteria bacterium
CTTTTTTCAGGGGTACAAAATATATACATCTCAAGCTTATTAAACTGATGGACGCGGAAAAGACCGCGGGTGTGCTTGCCGTACGTCCCAGCTTCCTTGCGGTAGCACGGGCTATAGCCAACATAACAAAGCGGTAGTTTGTCTTCGTCGATAATCTCATCGGCATGATATCCCGTCAGAGGGGCTTCTGCTGTCCCGATTAATGTCAGGTCTTCACCCTCGACAAAGTATTCATTGCCGCTTTTATCACCTTTTGGCGCGAACCCCGCCCCCTCGGCAATCCTTGTATTAACCATGTGAGGCACGGTGAGATAGGTGAAGCCTTTTTTCGTCACAAAATCCAGCGCGAACTGTGTGATTGCATTCTCCAGTAGCGCCAGATCGCCTTTTAGATAGTAAAATTTCGCCCCTGCCGCTTTCGCGCCGCGCTCGAAATCAACCCAATCACGTTTTGTAGCAAAATCCAAGTGGTCTTGAGCACCGGTTTTTTGATCGCCGACTTTTTTGATCTCGACGCTGTCTTCTTCGCCACCAAGCGGCACATCTTCAAAGATAATGTTTGGTATTCCGGCAAGTAGCGGCATATACTCAGCGTCTATCGAAGCAAAGTATTCTTCCTGCTTAGCAAGTTCCAGCTTAATCTGTTTGCCTTCGTCAATCAACGTCTGGTCAGGCTTGCCACCTTTCATTTTAGCGGCATTATCATTGCGGCGAGCCCGCAGTTCATCAACACGCTGCATCAACTCTCGACGATCGTCATCCAGCTTGAGTAATGTTTTAATATCAACTTCATAACCTTTTTGTTTGGCCGACTCCTGGACACGATCAGCATTATCCCGAATAAAACGAATATCTAACATATTTTTAGTATATCACATCTGTTGTTGTATGCTGTTGTTGAAACTATAGAGTGGCTTGGAATCGGCCTTCCGACTTGGCTATCTTGCGTTACCCGCTCCCAAGGACTCACTCCTGCCTGTTGATATGGTGAAAACTAGAGGCGGCCTTGGCGACACGTTTGAGGAATATGCTACGTCTGGTGAGATGATGCAGAGCGGCTTACGAGTGGTAAGTATTGACGATCTTCTACGAACAAAAGGTGGCTACAACCCTCTACGAACTCCTGAACAAGTAGCTGCAGATGCCTACGACATAGAATTATTACGTAGTCTCCTAACCGGGCGCTCCTAGAGTAAATCTGATATCACTCTGTTCGCAGTGCTTCAATCGGGTCAAGCTTAGCGGCCTTTCGAGCAGGAAACCAACCGGCTAACATCGCGACAAGCATCAGCCCCGCAACCAGCCCCGCAATTGGCCAGAATTCAAATACCAGTATGCGGTTGTCGCCGATGCTCAGTTTGTCGCTCAACCATGGGTTAACGAGGACCCCTCCGCTCCAGGCAATCAGAGAACCGATAACCCCACCTAAGAACCCGATCCACGCTGCCTCGTACTGAAATAGCCTGCGAACATGGCGACCTCTCATACCGAGCGCTTTCATGAGGCCAATTTCCCGCGTTCGCTCGAGCACACTGATGTACTGGGTGTTGATAATGCCAAATACGCTGGCGATCAACGCGAGAGCGCCAAAACCGATCACGATTCCTTGCAATAGATTGACAATCGTAAATATCAATTTCTGCAAATCCTTGGCTGTCATCGCGTAGACACCATTCTTTTCGATCTGCGTAGCCACGGTTTCGGCATCAACGCCCTGCTTGGCAATGGCGTAGGCGGAAATATAGGTCTGATATTGCTTGGTTCCCTCTGTAAGATAATTTGACAGCTCTTCAGCACGCTGTTGCGATATAAACAATGCTGAACTAGCCGAGAAGCTCGTCGATGATTTGGCGCTGACAGCTGCGACGGTGAGTGCCACGTCTTTCACCTCAGGCAAAGTAAGTGCCTCGACAGCCGCAACACCGCCAGACACAAATGCTGCCCGTAGCTCGTCTTCCGTTGGAGTTTTGGTTGATTTGATCAGGTGCAGTGTGACGCGCTTACCAACTAATTCCTGAGGGCGGTAGCCGATAGTGGGTGCAAACCCTTCTGGCAAAACAATCGTATCATTACCAATCTGTTTTCCCAGAGGCGGTAAGCTACCCGCGGCAATCTCGGCACGTACGGTCGGATCGTAGGTGGTTATATCTGTCGTGTATTTCTTATCCTTACCTTCAAACGTAACATATTCGGCCTTGACAATGTATGAGGGCACGACAGATTCCACGCCGTCAACATGCGACAATGTGTCAAGATCAGCTTTGGTCAGCGTGTCGAATGTTGCGCCGCGAAACTGCGTGGCATCTGCGCTATATTCCTGAAGGCCATAGGTGTCACCGTTGCTCATCTCAGTCATTTTTTTATCTTTAACAACAATAATCGACTGCGGATCCACATTGCTGGTAATAAGCTTGTCAGCATAGTGGCGAGCTCCCGTCCCGCCGGCAAGCGCAAGTGTTAGGGTAAACGCACCAACGGCGATTGCCAGACTCGTCAAAAGTGTTCGTGCCTTGGCACTTCCGAGACTGCGCCAGGCTCGCCGAAGTGAATCAATCAGTTTCACCGTTTCGCCTGCCGTTTACGAATAATTTGGGTAACTTGCCCGTCCTTCATGTGGATTTGCATATCGCATTTTGCCGCAAGATCGCTATCATGCGTCACAATAACTAGCGTACTGCCGAGTTTACGATTGAAATCAAACAAGAGCTTCTCGATTTTTGCCCCGGTAACACTATCAAGATTGCCAGTTGGCTCGTCGGCAAATATTATCCGCGGCATATTGACGATCGCCCGAGCAATTGCTAGCCGTTGCTTCTGACCCCCGGAAAGATTTTTAGCTTTTTGATTTGTTTTGTCCTCTAGACCCACTTGTTGCAATGCCGCCGATATCCTGTTTTTGCGACGGCTTCCACTCACTCCGGCAATCTCCAGAGGAAGCGATACATTATGGTAGCAGGATTCGTTAGCTTGAACAAAAAATGCCTGAAAAATGAACCCGATTTTCTGGGCTCGGAACACATCAAGCTGTTTTTGTTTGAGAGCCGAAATGTCCTCACCGTCAATTACGACCGTACCCTTGCTCGGATGATCAAGCCCGCTCATGATATGCATGAGTGTGCTTTTACCCGAACCGCTCCGGCCAACAATGGCGGCACTCGAACCATCAGGAATAGTAAATCCTACCGACTCAAGTGCCGTAAACGCCTGAACTTTTTTGCCATACACTTTGCCGACTTCCACAACCTCAATCATTACCTTCTAGTATACATGCTATCACCTCTTAAAACAGCATTGTTATCCATAAGCATAATTGCTATAGTGAAGAAAGCGCGTATCACGCGAAGAGACACAAACATGAACAGCACGAATGTGACACCAGTTAGCATTGCGGTATTTCTCTTAATGGCCGTCTGTCTTGTTGTGCATGTGATCCCTGCCTCAGCACAATCGACGCTAAGGGTGCAGGTCGGTCCTGTGATTATCGATGTATGCCCCAATATTCTAGGGGTCCAAGACAATATCCCGCCAGGTATGGAGATCAATGCAACTGGTGACTGCATTACCCCGCCGCCAGTTATTGCAGATGCCTGCGCCAACATCGACGGCCTACAAACAACTATTCCAGCCGGGTATTATCAGAATAGCTCGGGAAGCTGCTTTCCTCAACCTGATCCACCCGTTGATGTATGTCCTAACATATTTGGTATGCAGAGCATTGTGCCCTCTGGCCTCAACGTCGATGTCACCGGACGCTGTATCACGCCACCAGCAGATGAATGTCCAAATATTTCTGGGCCACAACCGACCATTCCGCTTGGCATGATCAGCGTTGACGGCGTGTGCTTTACCCCACTACCAAGCACGACCGATAACGACCTACCGTCGAGTGAAAATTCGACACAATCACATGGCGGCCTCATTCCTGCACTGCGCGAATACAAGAATGTTTCTGCCGCTCTTACCCCAGTCATTGAGCCGTTCGTCAACCTTGTTCCTGAGTCAGTGAAACAAATCGTCAAGTCCGTGCCGCGCAGTGTTGCACGAACCGTCCCCTACTATATATTTGGCATGCTCGCGCTTGTATCGCTCATCCTCGCCACGCAGTCGCTCCAAGAGCTAACTGCCATGAGACGGCTTATGCTCGTACGCAAACGCGAGAAAGATATCGCCGAGCAAAAAGATAACTTTATCACGCTTGCCTCACACTACCTGCGTACCCCGTTAACATTAATGCGTAATGGCATCGATACAGTCACCGCACTCAAAGAGGTTAAACCAGTGAAGATCACTCCACTCCGTGATACGATCCATAGCATGGAAGAAGATATTCGCAGCATACTTGAGCGTATCGACAACAACGAAATACTCAAGCACATCAAGGCGCCAGAACATACGTCAAAAACACCCAGCATTATTCGGTCGCCATTTTTGTGGGGCCCGATCATAGGAAGTACTGTCATTGCGTTACTCGCGAATTTTTTACTCGGCGTCGTCGCAGATGTTGACCTTGGAACAGCCAATTTGTTCTTTCAGACGGTTGTTATCCTTGCGGTAAGTATGCTGTTTTATACCGCCATCCGAAACTTTTACCTTCACAGACAACGCCGCCAGCACCAGCAAAATCTTCTGCAGCACGAACATGCGGTTGATGTGGCCCGCAATAGCTTCATCGAACAATCCACTACTGTGCTGTCTCGTGGCCTGACACGTGTATACAATAATCGTCACCTACTTGGTTCGGCGCCTTCGGCTCGCTTCTTTGACGAAGGCTATATCCGGTTCAACACTATGCTTGAAAAATTCATACTACTCAGTCATATCAAAGGCCTACACGAATACGACACAGAACCCCTTCAGCTCGCCCATACCGTTGATGGTATTTTGCAGTCGTATAACGATCGTGCGGCAGATCAGCGCATAACAATTGTAAATGACATCAATCGAGGGATAGTAACGAAACAAAACCGAACACTGTTCGAGTTCATTATTCGTTCTGTCATCGACAACGCTATCAAATTCAATGTTCCAAACGGCACAATCCATATAAGCGCCGATACCTCGACCAAGCAGCTAATCCTATCTATCCGTGACAGTGGGATTGGTATATCAAAAGACGAGCTATCCCAGCTATTCCAGCCTTTCTCCCGAACAAACTCTGCGTTGCAGTTTAACTACGAGGGGCTAGGATTCAGCTTGTTCCTAGATAAAATCATTGCGGACTACATCGGTAGTAGTATCGCGGCTACATCGAGCACAGAGCACGGCACAAACATTACTCTGCGTAGCTCACTATCCTAAACGATTTTATAGGGATCTTTGGAGAACTGATATTTAATGTGCAGGACTTGCATGCCAGCACCAACGATAACCGAAACCATGACTGCAAAAATATTAATAAACGGTATAGTAAACAGTACCCCCAGAATAGCTGCGCCCACCACTCCTACAAGTAGCGCGTTCGTCGCTCGTTTTTGTAGCGCGAGCGTACCCAGGTAGTATGAAGCGAATACGACGGAGCAGACAAGGACCAACCCATAGGCCAACATAAGTGCAAGAGCGGCGAGCATGCCAACACCTGTTACGAACAATGCGATAACGAGTGCCGGGACCAGTACAATCCATCCCACGCCTGCCAAAAATGCCAGCAGCATAGATCGTACTGGAAGGACCGATGCGGTATGGATCAATCGCGGTACTAGGAGCACCATCAGAACCGAAAAGAGCATTAACATGATGATGCTAAATACTACTGCACCGATGCTAAAGCCGCTTTTTTGAGTTTGAGCACTTGCCGTGTGGTGTACTTCACCCTGCACTGCACCTTCCGGTATAGAACTTGCCTGTGGGGACGTGTATGCAATATTGCCTGCAATACGTCCACTACCCGATACGTTCAACTGTGACACCTGTGCTGTCACATTCCGCCCGATTAGGCTTGTGATATCCAGAGTCTCGGCACCAACCATGGCATCACGGCCAACGGTGCCATTTAGGTGTACCGTACTGCTACCCACGGTAAGATCACGGCCAAGTTTCGCACTTTCGGCAAGCGTAAACGTTGCGGCCGCACCTGATACACTCCCCTGGACAGTTCCTTCAAACGTCAACGTCGAAGCAGCCGCGCGCACATCACCGCTGACAGTACCGGAAATTATCACGGTTTCTCCTGCGCAGAGCACATCGCCTTCCACTGATCCTTTGATAGTAACATTCTGACCGGCACAGTAGAGATCGCCCTTAATTGTGCCCTCCACCGTCACGGTACTGCCTGCGAGATACGCTGAGCCTTCAATCACTTGGCTGGCACCGACTGTGGCATTGCCATTTTCTGATGCAATGTTTATCGATTCTGCACGTGTCGACGTGCTAAAAAATACCCCGCCGATCAGCAGCCCCGCTACTCCTACAAGACCCAATAGTAGTTGTTTTCGCATTTACACCCCCTCTGGTCGTACACCGATGTCACTCAGTGCAAACCCATGATTTTCTAGTACTTCGACTGCTAATTCGGCATCACCATGTTTGTACTCATGGGCGACAGCATCCAGGAACTCGCCCGCGTTTTCAAATAGCTCACCGTTAAATTCATATACCGGATCCATGCCATACCTCCTCTTTCTGCCTTCACTATACACTAATCGCCATATCTAGCGTCAAGCCGTGCCCACTCTCATACCAGCTACATGATGCGGTATACTATAAGTACACTAATCTACACCATAAGGAGGTACCTATGGCCAAGTTTGAGGTATATGAGAGTGCAAACGGCTACCGCTGGCGTTTAAAGGCTGGCAACGGTGAAGTTGTCGCAACTGGTGAAGAGTATGCGAGCAAAGATGGTGCTGTGCGCGGCTGCGAAGCTGTGGCTCGAGCTGCATCCGAGGCGGAAATTGTCGAAGTAGAAAAGTAATCCCAGGTGAAATACCGTAAGTATGCCGCGTTTATCTCGCGGCATACTTACGTTTTTATACGAAACCGCCGCCAAATAAGCCCGTCAAGTAACAGATGTGAGAAATACCCTGCCACCGCCGCACCGTAATATATCAGACTGATCGCCAAAACTTTGTCGTTGGCAAGATATGGCACCAACACGATCGGTAGCGGCACAAGTAACATCGCCCATTTGCTATGCGTCCAGCCCCGATGATGTGTCACAATCGGCAGCATCGCAATCAGGCCGAGATAGGCCGCTGCCTGCCAATAATGATTCCAAACGAGCAATGCATCGACGCCAAATGCCAGATAAAAAAATATATCCTGCGCCTTGCTGTTAGTATCGACATCAGGAAAGAGCGCAAATAGTTGCGCTATCAAAAACACCGCCGCCAGGGCCTGCCAATCATTAAGCAGTCCGGCATATTCTGCAAACTGCTCCACCGGCACAAACATCATCACGCCGGCATACACCGTTCCCGCCACGACACCGCCCGCGATATGCCCACGATAATTCGCCATATATTTCGCTATTCACTCACTTTCAGAAGTTCTTGCGCAGAAATCATTGCGGGTTTTCGTTCTTGCCACACGTAATATATGGTTGAAACGACAACTAAGATTGTCCACCCAATGAGATAGTATTCAAGATGATGAATGCCGTTTAGCCAGCCGATTAACGGTGCCAAGAGAGCGTAAGGCAGCGACTTGAGAAGCGACGCAAACGAAAGCACCGTTGCACGATGAGCAGGTGCCGCATGCCGGTTGAGAATTTCGCTCATAAACGGATAGAGGATATGCTCCGCTACATGCATATAGACAACCACCAGTAGCCCTATCTTTCCTATCGGAAATACTGTGGCAGCTAAACAGGCTGCTGCAATCCCCGATATCGTAATCAAAAACCGCTTTTCGGAGATAGTTTGGTTCTTTCTCATCAAATATTTAAGCACCGCGATCGTCACGATATTTGACGATGCCACAATGACTGATCCCCAAAAGGCATCGAACGTAAAACGATCAACTAGCACTGGTCGTAGCAGTCCAAAACCAACGGTGTAAAACAGTCCCTGCACCGAGAATATCAGCGGTAAATATGGCCGTAATTCGGGTTTCGTAAACTCATGATATCCTTGCTTGATCATGCCGAGATATTCCTGGATTGAGCTTTTGAATGTCATCTTTACTTTCTCAATTTTAGGATCATGCATGCCCCACAAGGCGGCGGCTGCTAACGCAAATGAAGCCGCATTGAGATACCAAGCCAGCCGATAATCAATTGAGTACAACGCCCCGCCTGCGATGAGCGCGACAAACGCTGCCAGACGAGAAGCCTGGACTCCTCGCATAACCACATGCCGCCATTCATGTGAGTCTTTTTTAAATTTTAATGCATCAAAAAATAGTGCGTCATCCGCCCCCGACGTAAAGGCAATACCAAAGAGGAAAATAATTTGCCCGATGAGTATCGGCGTAAAAGAACTGCTGAGCCCTTGCGTTAAGAACCCTGCCGCCATTAGTAGCATACCAATTTTAACGATACGAGCTCTGCCTAGCATATCAGCAAGAGCACCGGAAGGAATTTCCGCCAAAATCCCGATAACAAACGCTATGCCGTCCAAGAGACCAATTTGCTGATCGCTCATAAACAGACGATAGAAAAAGAACCACGACACCCCAATAAAATACATGCTGCGAAACGCCTGATATATCACGTATCGCCGCGATAGACTGATTTGTTCTTGGGTCATGATAGATTACATTATACCGTAGCAAACTGCTTATCGTTGCTCACGATGGCTATTTCTGATTTACTATAAATATTGGTCTCACTACGGAAGGAATGACCATGAAAAAGATCGGTGACACAGGCATCGTCAGACGTCTTGGATGGGTATATCTAGCAGGAGCAGGCGCCCTCCGGGCTTACATAGCCTTGGATGATCACACCCATCCATCGTCCTCTCCCCCGGCGTCATTTGAAGAGCGCCTGCTCGAACAATCCCAGCTGCTTGGCGCAAGTCTGCTCTGGCCGGGATTTGTCGGGCTCGTTGCCATCGACATGATAAAAGATGTCATGGCGCGACGGCGATACCAAGATGGACAATTCCACTACTAAGCCCCGCTGGCTCCCACACGGTTGAGCCTCACGCGGGGCTCAACTTATATTTGGGTTCAATATATTGCGTAGTATGGCTCGCCGGGTAGCACATGCCTGACACCAACTCGTGCCTGCCGTATGTCCGGATCATCGTGCATGTTGATCCACGGGTCGATCCAACCCTCAGGCATTTTCAGTAAATAATGCTGATACGGATATAATTCAGACCTCACGAGCAACACGATCACCCCCTTTATCTCAGGGTTCGACCCTGAGATAATTGCATGACGTACTGGCGGTTTGATATGATGCAGTCTCGCCTCAACCCCGCCACGTCGCAGCGCCTCAACAATATATTTGCATTTGTACCCGATGGTTTTCGCATCCCCCGGCCGATCAAATAGCTGTAATGCTTGTGTATACGAAATTCCTAAACGATTTGCCACGCACGCCACGCCACACCCCATCACATCTTCCTGCGCCACATATTTCTTCACCATGTGACCAGTGTAGAATTTATAATTTTATTAACAAGCATATTACATTAAACATGTGTCAGATAACGCTCGATCGGATACTATGTGACACAAAACAGAATAATAAGGTACCCCCAGGCTTGGTCGGTTCTTGGGAACGTACCTGCTTAAAAGTCTATCAAATGCTTAGTGTATCCTGCTGCAATGAGTCTTTCATAGGCCGCGCGGACATCATCAGGTATTTCCTGCTCTATTTGAAATCCTCGCGCTGGAAATTCAATGATGCGCTGCAGATTACCAACCATGATATTGATAAACAGTTCTTTTGAAATCGAATCTGTCACATGTTGTTCATAGGTTAGTTTCGGCGATGTTACCATAATATCCACACTATGTGCGTCCGGCCACTGCTTCATGTAGGTAGCATACAAACGGCGTTCCGTGTATGGTTTTGTCACGGCGATGATTGATCGAGGATGAATGTCTTTTTCTTGCAGCAAACTGATCGTGTTCAAAATATTTTGCACCGTATATGTCGAATCCTTTTCCAGTAGAATTTTCGACTCATCCACGCCCATCTTGAGCGCAACTTCTCGAAATCTCTCCGCTTCAGATAGTTTCTGCGTGTATTTCGTCACTTTGCCGAGACCGCCGGTAAATACCAGTAGTGTTCCGTAGCCATCCAGCATCAGCTGCGTTGAACGCTCTGCCACACGCGTATCCAGACAACCATGTCCAATAATCACATCTGCTGGATGCAACTTCATATCCATACGCATGTAATTCAAAATTTTTCGTGCATTCTCGTCAACCGAGTTGACTACCACTATTTTTCCTCAGCGGCCTTAAGAACTTTTCGCTGTTCGTATTTTGCAACTTTTGCTGCTTTTTTGAGTAAGGCTACCTTATCCTGTTTTGGAGCATCACGAAAAAATGCCGAGTAATCAGCCTGCCGAAAATAAAAAATCTGGAATTCGTATATCCTTGCGACAACTGCATCTATCATGATAGTAGCCCTTTCAATTCGTCTTTATTATAACTTTTTTCCAAGTATGATTCAATCTCTACAACATCCACTATCACCTTCTCATCATCCGCATTTATATTTTTTATCACCAACGTTATTTCTACAGCATCACCAAACTCGTTTTTAACGCTGCGAATATTTTGTTTGGAATTGATATAAGCATCTATAAAAACTGATGCGGGGACAATGCGTCCTTCGGTCTTTTCACGTATTTTTGTAAAATGCCATGCCTGCTGCGGTTCTTGATACACAAAAACTATCTCAGGCTTAAAGTTATGACGTATCGCACGTTTGATATTCATAAGCGAATTCGCATAAGCAAATGTACCGTCTAGAAGAAAGGGGATGTTTTTGGCAAATGCTCGATCAAGTATTTTTTGAACAGCAACCGTCGCAGCATTTTGAAATACATAAGCATTCGTTCCATCATAACCAGGGATTTTGCACCTAAAATCATCGGCATCAATACGCAATGGTTGTTTTTCAAAGTTTAGGAGTAACAGTTTTGAAATCTCAGTTTTACCCGCCCCCGGTGTACCAGCCATGAACAAAGCGACGGGCAATGATGCGCTTGCATAATCTACACCACCCACCATATCGAGGAATATATCGTTAATATTATCTTTGATCCAGTCAACCGCCTTTTGTGACTGCGCGCGTTCTTCTTTAGATAATTCCATGTGATTTACAGTTTAATTTCCGGGTAAATCCCACGCGTGACGTCATCAATTTCACGGCGAAGTTGCGGGAATGGGATGCCTTCGCGGGCGGTGATGCCTTCAAGCGACCAGAATACGCGCTCGGAGTAGCCGAGGCCACAAGCAGGCGGCATGCCATACTCAAGCGCTTCAACATAGTCGATATCGAGCATTTGTGCTTCATCGTCGCCAGCATCACGCATGGCCTGCTGTTCTTTGAACCGGTTCAACTGATCGACTGGGTCGTTAAGCTCACTGAAGGCTTTGCACATCTCCGAACCGCCGAACACTAAATTAAATTGTTCGCTCAGACGGTCATTGCCGCGCTGGACTTTGGCGAGCGGCTGCATAAAGACTGGTATGTCGATGAGGAATGCCGGACCAGCGAGCGATTTGCGGTATTTTTTCCAGAGCTTGTCGAGGCTACGGATGCGGTTGTCGGCTTTTTCAACTTCGAGTTTGTGCTCGCGGAGCTTGTTTTGGATATCCTCCATGGATGACTCAAACACGTCGATGTCGTACTGCTCACGCAGTACGTCGATGAAACTGATACGCGGGAAATGTTCGCCGTCAGCGCCAAAATCTACCACTTGGCCGTTCGCTAGCGTAAACCGTCTCGTACCCCAGGTCTGATCGCACAAGTACCGGATCATCCGCTCGGTCAGCTCCATGCCCATTTCCCAGTCAGCATACGCCCAGTACCACTCCATCGCATTGTGTTCAGGCAAATGCTCTTCGGTGTAGTTCTCGTTGCGGAACCGCGGCCCGATATCAAATACTTTTTCAAACCCCGCGACGAGGAGACGTTTGAGCGGCAATTCGTGACTGATGCGCAGATAGAAGTCTTGATCAAGTGCGTCCATGTGCGTGATAAATGGATTCGCATCGGCTCCGCCAGCTGTTGCCTCAAGTACGGTGTTGTTTATCTCGATAAAACCTTCGTTTTGAAAAAAATCGCGCGTCGCCCGCCAGAATTTGCTACGGCGGACAAACCGCTGCCGCACCTGCTCATTCACATTCATATCGACGTAGCGGCGGCGCAGTCGCTGTTCTTTGTCAGTAAAGCCTTCTTGCACGGTTGGCATCGGCCGCAAGCTCTTCGTCAAAATACGAAAACTCTTCACATGGACAGATTCTTCACCAGTCTGTGTTTTCATCACCTCACCGGACGCCTCGACGAAATCGCCTGGGTCGAGCAACCCGATCTCATCCGGCAGCACCAGCTGGCTCTTAGCGCGGTGAGCCGCCATCGCTTCGTCTTCTTTCTTGATAAACAATTGTAGCGTCGCTCCAGTCTGGTCTTTGATCACGATAAATGCGAGCTTGCCGAATTTGCGGATCGACACGATGCGCCCGACAACTGTGATCGTCTGGCCCTCGAACTCTCCAAACTGCTGATGAATCGTCTCGATATCGTGAGTCCGACGTGCATCTGCAGGATATGGATTGATCCCAAGTTTTTTTATCTCCTCAAGTTTTCTGAGGCGCTCGTCGCGCAATTCTTTCAGTGTGGCCATAATTACTCACTAGTGTAACAAAAATCGCCTTAACGCGCGAGCAGTGCTACTATAGATATATGAAACCAATTATCTCAATTAATGATTTTGTCATGGAATTCGGCAATAGCCGCGTCATTGACGGGTTAAGTTTCGACGTGCGACGCGGCGAAACATTTGGACTGCTTGGCAGCAATGGTTCCGGCAAAACAACTACTATTCGCGCCTTGCTTGGCATATATCCGCCTACTTCCGGCAAATTGCTCATCAATGGCCTG
>CAZHGM010000027.1:0-12352 GCA_964532145.1 uncultured Candidatus Saccharibacteria bacterium
AGGCGCAAGGTGGAAGCACAGCAATGTGTGGAGCTGAAGCGTACTAATAGAGACATTGCCTTTTTATGCGAATGAGAGAAGAACCGAAGGTTCTCCTCTCATCGTACAATCGGCAAAGCCGACTTTTGCCCTTTAGGGCAAAAGCAAGTTGTACTGCTCTTCATTCCTTTAGCTGCGGTTTGTAGCAAAAAGGGAAAAAGAGCAGCGAGCTTGGCCGCTTTAGCGGCTCAGCTATGCTGACGAGCGATGAGAGAAAACCGCTTAGGTTGTCTCTCATTCAAGGTTTTGACTAGTATTCGGTGAGTATCAGTTGTATACTGACCAATGTTAATTCATTGAACTTTGAGAGAAAACTATTACGAGCATCGTATGGACATCGACTATGCGCCGAGGGCGCAGAGGTAAGGAGCAAGAGATAAGAGATAAGACGAGAGCACTATATGCCCAATCTTAATTCTTAACTCATAACTCTTGACTCTGTGTCGCATCGCGGCACACAGTCGGTGCCCATGGCGCTGGGGAAACACCTGTTCTCATTCCGAACACAGCAGTTAAGCCCAGCAGCGGCGATTATACTGCTATGCGGGAAACTAGCACGGTGCCGAATTATACAAAAAGCCACCCTAACGGGTGGCTTTTTGTATAATTTTGCATCATGTTATTATCGCTATAGTAGTAGAATCGCCGGCACGGCGAATTCAGAAACGACGAAATGAGTGCAAAAGTTTAGCTTTCTCAACTTTTGCTGAATGAGGATGTTTCGCCAGCTAGGTTTTAACCTAGCTGATAGTGCAAACTTACAAAACTAGCATAACTCTCTTTTCCGAGACGTCTAAGTCCTTACGAAGCAGGGATATTATACTGCAGGGTTCTTGACTACTTTTCAAATACGGATGCTTTGTCGGCTAAGTTTCAACCTAGCTGCTACTGCTCGATTTTACACCTCCAAAAACTTTGATAATCTCAAAATATTAGGAGGTGCCCCGACCTCGAACCGCTTGCGCGGAACGAGGTCGGGGGGTCTCAGCGAACGTGACCTGTGGAGATGATGTCCACTGGCCATCCGTCACGACGGAAGCCGTGCAGGATGCCGATGGAACCATTGCCGCCGACTGTCTCGAAGGACGTAGTCGAGGCGTTGCACTGCGCATCGGACGAGAGATTGAACTCCTGCAGCTCATGAGACGCGGGGGAGCCGCTCCAGAACGTCTCGCCGACGTGAAGTCGGAAGACGAGGAACTCTGTGTCCGCGATGTAGTCCCAGGTGAGCCGTCCGTGGAGTCGTCCAGTGAAGTGGCTGTAGATGCCACCGCGACGGGCGTACTCGACGACAGTCAGCCTGTGTGAACTGTAGGTGAGCGACAGATAGTGCTCCCGGAACACTGAGAACGGGATGTTGCTGGCCATGATGATCTCCTTCGAAGCTTGGATGTGGAGGGTGAACCCCACTGCTTCTGATCACCTTGGCTCGTGCTGCAGTGGGTTGTATTGGCCGGGCTAGGGTTAGCCGGGTGTCATCAACGCCACGGTTGCAGACGTCCAGCGCACGAATCCTCCCTTCTGAAGTGTGGAAAACAGCGTGGATTTTATAATTTTTGAAATCACGACTTCGACGCCAGGCTACAGTGAAGTCAAGCTGGGTGATTTTGAGATAAAGATTGTGAATATGCGCGACGAAGACGAATTCAACGGAGACAGCCTCTCAGGTGACAAAGTGCGGGGAATATATGCGATAATACTAGTATGTTTGGTATAAAACCCTCCAAGTGGACTGAATTAGCGGGCTGGTACGGCATGATAGCGCTCATTGTGGCATATGGGCTTGTGAGTTTTTCGGTCATTGCTGGTGATGGAATAATGTATCAACTTCTCAACCTTACTGGTGGCATAGGACTTATTATCGTTGCTGCATCAAAGGGCGTCGTGCAGTCAGTCTTGCTTAATGTATTCTGGGCTGCCATCGGTATCATTGCTATTCTAAGGATTATATTGTAAAGATACATAATCTAAAAAAACGACCCGTCTCGCAGATTGGGTCGTTCTTTTGTGTAATCTGATCATGTGGTTCTGATCGGATACCTTTATCAATGATATCGCATGAATGGAATAAACGCAACAACTTTATTATAATAGAAAATGCTTCTGTAAAGCTTGACATAACCGAGATATAGTGCTAATGTAGAAACATACACATATCACATGTGTGATAAAAAGTAATGGGACAAGGGGTAGACAGGCGAGCATGCTCGGCTGTTTTTAACTTGTCTAAAGGGAGAACCATAGAATGTCAGGAACAAAAACTGGTGGTCTTAAGGCTGCTGCAACTAACAAGGCTCGCCATGGTAAAGATTTTTACGCCCGAATTGGTGCCCAGGGCGGCCAAAAAGGCACTACTGGTGGATTCTACGCCAACCGCGAGCTGGCTCGTGAAGCTGGCCGCAAAGGCGGTATGATTTCACGTCGTGGCAAAGCCAAAAAAGGCACAGCTATGGACGTCGTCCTACCTCGCTAAACTCCTCTGCAGCAACAGGAGTGCGCACATTGAAAAGAGCTCGGTTGTTTACGAGCTCTTTTCAATTTTGTATCGGTGCAGCCGACACTGCCTCGCTTCATTTGATCGCCATTCTTGAGCGCAGAGTAAGCAGCGATAGGATAAATCTTTTTGTTGTATCGCGGTGGTGTGGCACGATGGGCATTGTGAGCGTGCATGCAGCCAGGTACGATAGGTATCAAGTTGTCTCTGGATAACACTGTCGTCAATAGTAACTCCGTATCGTGGTGCAAGTTTTCGTGCGACTTGCCATGCAGCTCGTTCGCATGCGAGCAATTCGATGTCCTGATCATAGTCGGCATGTTTTAGTATGGCGTGGCCCAGCTCGTGCAGCAAAACGATTTTGTCGAATGGTGATGCGGAGGATTCATAGTATACGGTTTGAGTGTCCGCTGACCAGTGCGCAGTCATGTCTTTGCGAAATGCAAACTCAGGGAAGTCCGCCCGCAGCTTGGTGATAAACGAAACGGATTTACGAGAGTTGGTCGATGGCATAGTAGTAACATCCATATATCACAGCATCTTCGGTATGAGCGGCGCGGCGAATATCTATAGTTGTAAATTGTTTGCCAAGACGGCTCGTAAGAATATGCTGCAGCTGTTTCTCATATTTATCAAAATACGTGCCGATACTGCCGCCGATGATTATTACGTCAGGGGATAGGGCGGGGACGAGGGCAAGAAAGCCGCGGCTTATTTTTTCAGCGATTTGGTTCCAGATGTGGCGGTCTTTGATATCACGTGCATATGAATCGTATGTACGATATATCGCTCGGCCAGAGGCGAACGACTCCCACTCACGCAGCCTGCCGTCATACTCTAACATCATGTGACCCGGTTCGGTTACTGAAAGTGCAGGGTGAATTTTATGATCGATGATAAGTCCCATGCCGATACCTGTACTGATAGTAACGTAGAGTACTGAGTCATATTTTTTGGGCAAGGCTCGCGCTTCGGCCAGACCAGCGAGATTGGCATCATTTTCGACGATGACAGGACATTTAAACAGTTTTTTCAGTGGCCCAGCGATATCGACGTCAGTCCAGCCTAGGTTTGGGCAGTATAATGCAACGCCTTTTTGCGCGATGCCAGGGATAGCTAAGGAAATAATATCGAGCGGTGATTCTTTGGCAAGGGTGAGTATAGTACTGGCAAGTAACTCATGGTACTCCTTGGGATCACGAGGAGTGGGAAAACGCTGTCTGGATTGCTCACGCCCCTTACGGTCAAATATAGCCACAAGAGTCTTGGTCCCGCCGGTATCAACAGTCACTAACATGTATCTATACTATCACTGACGGCGGATGTTGTAACAGTGTAAAAAACGTTGTATACTTATTGCTGAACATAACGGGTGGCCAGGAGTAAGTATGAGTTCAGAACGCGGCAATATCATCATCTATCTGCTTGTTAGTCTTGCTCTGTTTGGGGCCATGCTGGGCGGTATATGGTGGGTAAAAAATCGGATCGGTAGTACTTCGCGGACGCAAGCTCCCTCGGTTACTGCACCGGCTTCTAATAAAACTGCCCAAGAAAAGACGCCTGAAACAGTTGTCAAACAGCACGCCACGCCGAAAGACAATTCCGGGAACCAGCCACAAAACCAATCGAATACAGCCGGATCGAATTCTAACTCCGCATCGTCACAATCATCTAATACTGAAGCCGGATCAGGATCTGGAATTACCACTATGCCACCCAAAGATGATGAGCCGACAGTGCCGCGCCCCGAATCGCAAACGCCGCACAAGCCATCACCGTCGACAGTTGCATCGTCAGGTCCTGTTGAAGACACCATCCTGAGTGCATTTTTACTCGGTATCGCCACTTTCGCTTTGCACTCGTTTGTTCGTTCCCGTCAGCCCCGTAGAGTGATGTAACTAAGTATTAAAACTATTTATCTGTTCGGGTGAAGTAGAATTCAGATGCTGGAGCTGAACAGCTGATATTAATGTATGACGTATTACCGTTAAGGCGTAATTGGCTAGAGCAGTTGCTTAAATTATAACTATTGCTCACAAATTTATCTGAGTTCAATGAAGTATAGCGGGCACTAAATTTACTTATAAAAAGCTCGTTATTTAAAATTGATTGATATATGGTTTTAACACTCTCCTCATTCTTATTTTTAAGAAATAACTCGTTGAAACAATAACTGGGTATAGATTGCTCATACACGCCGCCTCTCCCGTGGCATCCCTCACCATACTCCCATCCTGGATCAATCTTGTTAAACTCGGCTTGCAAACTCAAAAAATCCTGCTTGAGTTTCATAAAACCTTCTCTCTCAGCATCAATGACTGAACTCTGTCGAGAGAAAAAAGCAATGCCAAATACACAGACTAGCGCTAGCCCCCAGATAAGGTAACGTTGTCCAGATAATCGTTTCTTGGTAGAGGTGGTTTTCTTTTTCATAGTTTAAGCATAGGCGTATCTTTTAAAAAAATCCAGCAACTACGCTATGCGGATGAGAAATAGATGAAAACTATCGCAATTTGCGCTGGCGAGGTGTACAATCAAAATAATTTATAGTAGGAGTTTGATTTGAAAGCAAAAGCATTATTAATTATATGCACCTCCCTTATCCTAGAAGGGCTACTCATTAACCACAACGCAAATGCTGATAGCCCGTCGCTATGGGTCAACCAAGGCCAACCAACGAAAACGTTATTGCAGACAAATGTAACGAGCAACACTGATGATAAGTTCTGTAACTATCATACTGAGTATGAAATACAGTACAAGTGGTCTCCATATGGATGGTCGGGGATATTCGAGAAGCTTCTTCCTGTTGAGGGCTGTTGGCAGGAAATCGATGAGGGCGCTTTTTCAAATTATCGGAAACAATATATGAGGCTAGAAAAGAGTGGGCCAGTTGCAAGGATAGACAACCCAAGATATGACTCGCTATATGCGCTTGGCAAGACAAACAAGATAGCTGGCATATATCGTAATGGCTATAATGGCTATCTCTATATTATAGAAAACATACGTGAGGCATATGATCTTGTACACTACTGGACGTATGATAAATATGTTTTGAGGAGTGATGCGGATAAATGGTCACTAAATGACTCCGAGACTGGTCAAGCTATAAGGATAGAAAATATTGGCATATCTGAAAATGGATGGTGGATAGTGGCTGTAACAAATAATGGGTTTATGCGTATAAACACGATTACGAAGCAAGTTACTGTTTTTGAAAAACAGCTATATGCATATGGTCAGGGCCTGGACCCTATATATGAGCTGAGCGTGTCTGATGACGGTCGTTATGCTGTTATTTCTGGTGGGAACGTTGTCGATAGGAGCAATCTTTTGTATGATCTTTCGACCTGTGTCGTGCCATCAGATAAGCCGATGCAATTGGCCACGGGATGCGGAAAACGAGACATTAAGGCAGATTTTCTTCCGACACTAGCTGCAAATCAAGCAGGTAATAGGCTTATGTTTAGCCATGATAGTACTAGTATAATGATTGATCTTCCGGTAATTAATAAGTGGGATCGATACATCCTAACAGCACCAGGCCAGGATTATCACGGATTATCTTATCTTGCTTTAGGTGATTCATACACATCAGGCGAGGGCAAATATGCAAGTGAGAACTATGTGCGTGGCACGGACGGTGACGGGGAAAACGTGCCCGAGTTTCAGACAAATATTGCCAACTACCCGTATTTTTTGGAGAAATGTCATCTCACAGAGAACTCATATCCATACTTACTTGCAGCAGAGGCAAGCTTAACACGGAATAACTTTCATAGCATAGCCTGTTCGGGCTCAACAACAGCGGATGTCTTAAATATAAGTAGCCAAGGTCGAGAAAGCAGATATAATGGAAAATTTTCACAGATGCATTCTATAAGCCTAGATGGAGATGTTGAAATAATCAAAAATAATTCTAAAAATAATTTTATACCTGGCCGTGCAGCACAAATTGAATTTGTTTCAAAATACAGGCCGAAAGTTGTTACTCTCGGCATTGGCGGTAATGATATTAATTTCAGAGATAAGCTTGTCGACTGTCTCGGCATGGGAACATGCAGCTATGCGACGGATCTCAGGTATATAACGGGGAAAGAAATTCATGACCTATACGATAAACTTGTATCTACGTATCGTCAGTTACAAACAGCATCGCCAACAACAAAATACTATATAACTGGCTATCCACAAATTATTGCAAATGATTCATTCTGTGCACCGAATGTTCGTCTCAACGCAGACGAGCGGTACTTTGCGCAACAGACAGTATCCTATTTAAACGCTACTATTCAAGCGGCTGCAGATACCGTTGGCTTTACATTCCTAGACACTGAGCAGAGTCTTCAAGGCAAAATGCTTTGCGACCAATCATTTGATGGCAAGGCCGTACAAGGTGTTGTGCTGGGAAATGATCAATATTACACTAACACATTGCCCGTACCTCCATATACGACATCAATCGGCTTCGGAAATGAGTCGTTCCACCCTACGTATATTGGCCATGAGATGATCGCTCGAGCAATCAGCACCACGCTAGGAACGAGTACTATCATGAGTCATAGACCATGTGCGCCACTCCAATCAGTTATTTGCCCTAAGCAGGCCTCGGCGGTTGATATCCCACAATATTTCTTGCCTAATCCTATGACAGATGAGCAAGTGCGACAAATACAGCTCAATTATGAAAATTCAATAAGCGTGGATAAAGTGTTTGCGTATCCTCAGGGAGCAACAATTCCCACCAGTAATAGTCGAGATTATTTGGGTGATCCAGTGAGTGACTTATTACCCAGTTCTTCTGTAGCTGTAGATATTTATTCTACAAAACAAGCTCTTGCTCCACTGACAGTTGATGCAAAAGGAAGCTTGACAGGTATCATCACATTACCAACAAATCTTGAGCCAGGATATCACACGGTCGTTTTGCATGCTACTAATAATCTTCACCAGTCGGTAGCCTTATATCAACAGATAGTGGTCTATGCGACAATCAATGATCTCGATGGTGACGGCGTAGCTAATACTGAAGATAAATGCGAATTTATTAGTCCAGTAGGCATTGATGCCGATCATGATGGTATCGACGATGGCTGTGACGGCATAATCTACCAAGAGCCTGATACGTCCGCACCGGTTGTGACGGCGCAGCTGGAGCGGCAGCCGAACGAAAAGGGATGGTATAAAGACAAGGTGACGATACACTGGGCGGTGAGTGATAATGTTGACAAAAATATAACAGTTCCTGCGGATATTATTGTTGATCAAGAAGGAGAGCATACCTATACCAGTGCGCAGGTATGTGATACGTCGAATAACTGTGCAACAGGGTCTGTTGGGGTAAAGCTCGATATGACCGCGCCAACTGTCACCGCAACTATGGATAGCCAGCCAAACGAAAAGGGATGGCACAATCGGCCAGTGACGGTAAGCTGGCAGGTTGTCGATGCTATCACGTCGCTTAGTGCACCCGACGCCATTAGTGTGACTCAAGAAGGGGAGCATTCCTACACGTCAGATCAAGTGTGTGATGATGCGGGTAACTGCGCCACTGGGTCTGTCGTCGTCCGGCTCGATATGACGGCCCCAACGGTTACGCCATCATTTGACAGAGCGCCAAATAGTGAGGGGTGGCATAACTCACCAGTGCGGATTGATTGGAGGATAGCGGATAATCTCGACCACTCAATTTCTCAGCTGGCGTCGATAATCGCGGACAAGCAAGGTGAATATACGTACACTACCCCGCCTCGGTGTGATGTGGCCGGTAACTGTGCTTCAGGTTCGCAATCGATCAAGCTTGATAGTGTCACACCTACTGTGGGCGAGCTTGTCTGGACTGCCAACCCGAAAAAGACAACTGAACAATCTGATCTGTCGGTCAATCTTCCGGATGATACGTCTGGTGTGAGGCGTGCAGAATATTTCATCGGTGACACCGATCCTGGCGCTGGCAATGCCGCTACCATGCACTACGACGGCGCAGCAGCCCGAGTGACACACGGGACTGACTATCCAGCGGGTGTTTACAACATATCTGTTCGGGCGCAGGATGCGGCAGGAAACTGGTCGCAACTGCGCAGTGGTTACTTGGTTGTTTATGATCCGGCATTAGATATGAGAGTCCGCGGCAAAAAGACCATAATGCTAACGCCTGCTATGAACCTGCCGTGGGTGACGAATGATACATTGGCGACATTTGGGCTCAGTGCCCAGTACGGGAGAGATAAAACGATTACCAAACAGAGTGATTTCCAGTTTGCATATCGGGCTGGAACTGATTGCAAACATTCCATACATTGCCATACCGTCGAAATAAATAGTACAGCAATCAACTGGCTTGTATATGATGGGCTCAACCAGTCGCGGGCAACGCTTCAGGCGACGGCGATAGTAACGATTGACGGGCGCAAAGAGCCAGCGCGGCTTCTAATAGAGGCGATTGATGGGACTCGAGTAGACCAAACAAGCAACGATACGCTTCTGGTGCGCGTTGATCGTACGGCGGATCTATTTGCCGTTCCAGTAAGTCTAGTGATTGGCCCTGTCAATGTCGAACGGGGCAATATCAAGATCAACCGCTAGGAATCCCTGATCTATCTGGGTCGGTTTACTATCTCTGTTAGAGAGTGTATAATAGTACGTAATCTTTTGGGGACGTTGTTAGAGTCTCTTGAAAGAAAATACATTTAGAGGGGAGTCATACCTTTTTATGACAAAAACAATTACGATGGATGATCTGCTAGCAGAGCAGACTGTCCTGCAGCTAACCCAAGGCGAAGTCGTCGACGGTACAATTTTAAGCGTGCAAAAGCACGAGGTACTTGTCGATCTCGGCCCGCTTGGTGTTGGTGTGGTGCCACGCCGAGAGATCGGTTTTGGCAAAACGCTTGAGGTGGGCGAATCTGTGACCGCTAGTGTGGTCGAAACAGAAATGGATAACGGCTACAGCCTGTTGAGCCTCCGAAAAGCGGCGAAAGATCGCGGTTGGGATGAGCTGCAGCGCATCATTGACGCAGGTGAGACTATCGAAGTATCGCCTTATGACGCTAACAGAGGCGGTCTGTTGATCGAACTTGAAGGCGTGCGCGGCTTCTTGCCAGTTTCGCAACTCAGTGCAGAGCACTATCCGCGGGTTGGTGGTGCTGACAAGGATGAAATCTTGCAGCGGCTTAACAGTCTCATCGGTAAATCTCTGAGTGTTCGTATCCTTGACGCTGACCGCAAGGCAAACAAACTGATCTTCAGTGAAAAAGAAGCAATCAAAGAGGGTCTGGCCGAGCGGTTTGAGAAGCTTAAAGTCGGTGATACAGTCAGCGGTGTCGTAACTGGCGTTGTCGACTTTGGTGCATTTGTCAACGTGAGCGGTATCGAAGGCCTAGTTCATATCTCTGAGATTTCTTGGGAACGGGTGAATAACCCTGGCGACTATGTCAAAGTCGGTGATACGATCGAAGCTAAAATCATCGCGATCGACAAAGATCGCCTCAGCTTGAGTATGAAGCAGTTACAGGACGACCCATGGCTCAAAGAAGTCGAAGCGTTCAAAGAGGGCCAGGAAGTTGAAGGCACTGTGACAAGGATTACGCCGTTTGGTGCGTTTGTCCAGATCAGCCCTGCTGTTGAAGCTTTGGTTCATGTCAGCGAACTGGGCGACGGTGAAGGGGTTGACCCCGAGAAAGTATTCACGCTCAACGAGCGCAAGACCTTTACTATCCTCGAGATAGATAAAGACAATCGCAAAATTAGCCTCAGTCTTAAGAAAAAAGTGAAAAAATCAACTAAGAAAGCTGCGTAGCGACTGCGAATGGATGAGCTATCATCCATTCAACTGTCTCTACAACGATAGGAAAGGAGCTTGTCATGGCAGAAAAAGTCATCCGGGTACCGATGCACATCACCGTCGGCGAGTTGGCTGAAAAGATTGACTTGCCGGCAACGGTGTTGATCGGCGAGCTTTTCAAAAACGGTATCCTGGCAACGCTCAACCAACATATTGATGCGGAAACAGCTCAGATCATCGTGGATGAACTAGGGCTTGATGTAGCTATAGAACAAGTCACTCCTGACCAGCCAGTACAAGCTAAGCGTGAGCTAAGTGAGCACGCTAGCGAGCGCCCGCCGATTGTTGCGGTGATGGGTCATGTTGATCATGGTAAAACCAGTCTGCTTGATGCATTGCTAGACACAAAAGTCGTCGAAGGCGAGGCCGGCGGTATCACCCAGCATATCAGCGCATACCAGACGATTCGCAAAGGACGCTCTATTACACTTCTGGACACGCCAGGTCATGAGGCTTTTGCGGCGCTTCGCCAACATGGCGCGGCTCTCACCGACGTAGTGATTATTGTAGTGGCGGCTGATGACGGCGTAAAACCGCAGACTGTCGAAGCAATAAAATTTGCCCAAGAAGCACATGCGAAGATTGTTGTCGCTATCAACAAAATCGACAAAGAGGCTGCCAATCCGCAGCTTGTCAAAACCCAGCTGGCGTCCGAGCACGGCTTGAACCCTGAGGAGTGGGGGGGTGACACAGTAATGGTGGAAGTTAGTGCCAAAACACGTCAGAATCTGGATCAGTTACTCGATATGGTGTTGCTAGTGGCCGACATCGAGGAGCTAAAGGCCGAGACAGATATTCCTGCCGAGGGGCTTATCATTGAAGCGCACATGGAGCAAGGGCGAGGCGCAGAGGTCAGTATGCTCGTTGAGCATGGACTGCTGAGGACGGGTATGCATGTTGTTGCGGGTTTGGCGCATGGCCGTGTCAGAACATTGAACGATTATGCCGGCCGTCCATTGAAAGAAGCCGGACCTTCTACACCTGCTACCATGACAGGTTTCAAAGACTTGCCAAGTTTTGGCGATCGTTTCGAGGTGGTTAAGAACGAAAAAGAAGCACGTCAGCTCGTCGCAGAACACCGCAGTCAGCTCGAGCATAATGCCATCAGTACTAATGTAACTGGCTCGGATTTGCTTAATCTTATGAAAAAACAAGATGAGACTCAGGTCGTGGAAGTCATTATACGGGCGGATGTCCAGGGCTCGCTTACCTCGCTTGTCGATAGTCTGAAATTGCTTGAAACAGGAGAGCTAGTTGTGCGGGTTATTCGCTCCGGAGTCGGTAATATTTCTGAAAATGATGTACGTCTGGCAGCTTCATCGGGTGCCATCATCTATGGGTTTAATGTTCAGCTGCCACCTGCAGTGAAACGAACTGCTTTTAGGGACAAAGTAGTCATACGAAGCTACAGAGTCATTTATGAGTTGCTCGATGATGTTCGCCACGAGATGGAAGAAAAACTTGCCCCAGAGGTGGTTGACACGGAGATTGGGGAGCTGAAAATACTTGGTGTATTTCGCACAACAAAAGACAGTGTTATCTGTGGGGGTGAAGTCCTCAAGGGCAAGGCGGCTCCAAATGTGCTTGTTCGGGTGAAGCGCAACAAAGAGCAAATTGCCGAGGCCGAGGTTACGCATGTGCAACGTCAACAGCAGGAAGCGAAAGAAGTGTTTGAAGGCGAACAGTGTGGCCTTGAACTTAAAACGCAAAATAAATTAGTCATCGAAGTTGGTGACAGGCTAGAGTTCTTTACTCGCGAACTTAAAAAACGCACACTCTAGATTGCACGCCTGAATCTCGACCGTATTGATCGTATAGAGGAATTTCAGATACATTACTTGTGTTTATTTTTGCAACATTACATAAGCGTTGAAATGCGTCACTTTCGATGATATTATAGTAGTTAGTAACAGAGAGGCGCACAGGATACCCCGAAGTAGGACACTCAGGCCTTACGTTGTTAATCTCTCTAA
>CAZHGM010000028.1:0-12326 GCA_964532145.1 uncultured Candidatus Saccharibacteria bacterium
CCGCACCAGCTTCGGCATTTGCGATAAATATACTATGTTGCACGATGGTTATCGATCCTAGAGGAATTTAATCATCAGAGCGACCACCAAACCAATGATAGCGAGCGCATCGACGAAAACGATCGCAGTAATCATAAGTGTCCGCAGGTCATTGAGCTTCTCCGGGTTACGTCCAGCGGCGTTCAAAGCTGCAGCACCTATCATACCGATGCCGACACCACAAAGCCCGGCGCCGATAGCGTATGCGAGTCCAAATGCGAGTGATTCCATTATTATTTCTCCTTTATTTATTATCTTACTTATATCTTATATATTAGAACGATGGTCGCTTCCTCCGCCAAAGAGACGGATTGGTGCGCTCTCGCCCCTCGGGTCCTGCCGCTCGTTCCACCCGAGGCTCGCGACAACTATTACGCATCACTACCCGTCATTTTCGTTTGAGACACATGAGCGGGTGAGTGATCAGAACCATGGTCGCCGTGACTGACGGCGAGAGAGATAAAGATAATTGTCAACATGTAAAACACAAAAGCCTGCAGGGCACCGATAAAGAGTTCGAAGCCCATGAAAAGCGGCAGCGGTAGCCAGCCGAACCAGCTCGTGAGGTAGGCAATCACCGTCAGCAGCACTTCGCCGCCAAACACATTACCGAACAACCGCATGCTCAGCGCCACAAATCGCGAAAATTCGCCGATAAATTCGAGAAGCCCTTCAAACGTACCGACGGGATTTTTGAATGGGTTGATGAGATAGCGTCGAGCATTACCCCATATCCCATGCTGTTTTATAGCATATAGCTGCACCGCAACCATCGTGATCATCGCCAATGCAAACGTAAAATTCAAATCAGCCGCTAAACCGCGGAACAACGGCTGGCCGTTATAGTGAATCGGCCCGACACCGGGCATTGTACCCAGCCAGTTGTTAAACATAACCGCCAGAAAAATTGTAATTGCTAAGGGGGCGACGCGCCGTGCTAGTTTCTTATCTCCCAGTACGTCAACCGTCATCTTATAGAGCATCTCAAACAACCACTGGCCGGCAATTGCAAACCGACTGCGCGAGCCGCGCTGGATTGATCGGGCCAGCAAAATCATCACCGTGATAAGTATGCCGTAGCCTATCAGCCCCAGCAGCAGTGAGTTGGTTATCGGAATCCCAAGAACATGAAATAATGTCTCGGCTTTGATGCTGATATGCGGACCACTCGCCGCAAATTGTGTCATTACATTCATATGTGCAGTTCCTCGGCCTTATGCAGTAGCCGCAGAGCAAGCACCAGTCCCGCGACAAATCCAACGAGTGCACCGATCAAAAATCCAAACGGGGAGGAATGCAACAGCGCGTCAACCCCCACCCCAAGGAAAAGTCCGGCTAGCGTCGGTACCAGCATTCGCCAGGTAATATTGAGCAAATCACGAACAATTGCCCCTCTAATAGCGCGGCGCTCGTCAGTTGTAGCACTTTTGGTAACGTGACCCTCAGATGTCATTACTAGCTCAATTATACTAGCCAAATCACTACTGGTAAACCCCCTCACCAGCACGATACATCACTTTTTATATGGAAAGATAGTATCGACACACAGCACTGGCACGCTGAGCGGCACGGGAAGTCGTTCATGCATTGCATCAACATGGTCCTGAACTGTTACTTGTTGCGGTTCAAATACCTGTAACATAATCGATGGAAGCTCGGGATTTGTCGAATAGGTATAGCATCCTGTCGTACCAATCACGCGCATAGGCCCATATGACAAAGCCGTCGAAATATGAGGTTCGCCTCTATCATCCAATCCTTCAAAAAACGCAAAAGCCCGTGAGATCGACATGACATGTGTGACTCCATGCACGTCATATTTTTCATCGGACAACAGGTGAAGCGCCTCCAACCACGCTTCGTATTGATAGTCCCTTGGCAATGTCTGAATATGAGTTTGTAGTTGTTGCGCTAAAATAAGGCTTTGCCTTACGACGATTAACTCTCCCTCTGCGGCTAGTTCTGCCTCCCATGCCCCAAAATCACCTTCACGCTCCGGCATACTCTCACTCCTTTGTTTTTTGTAGTATGGATATGGGTGTTCAAGATTGCAAGCATAATAATTTTGCATTCGTTATACTAAATCCATGCCTCAGAAACATAAAATCCGCCACTCCGGCCCCAGAAAGCCTCATACATGCGGCGGCAAGCGCTGCTACGCCACAAAACATGAGGCCGAAACAGTTAAAATTGAACAAGAAATCATCAACTCAGGTCTTACGCTTGCTATCTATCGCTGTGTGCAATGCAGCCAATGGCATTTGACGCGGCAGACTGACGCCACTACTACGCAATACTAATCACTGCCCCACCGATAGCTTCCTGAAAATATGTGTCGTGCGACACGTAAAGAATCGCGCCCTGATACCTACCGAGCGCTATCTCGAGCTCTTCGATACTAGGGAGGTCCAGATGATTTGTCGGCTCATCCAGTATCAACAAATTCGGTGAGTTTGCCAGCATCGCGATGAGTTGCAGGCGAGCTTTTTGGCCGCCGCTCAAGCTGCCGACACGTTGTCCGATATCGCTCGGCGCAAACAAATAGTCACTCATCAGCTGTCTCACCCGTGCATCGTTGATGGCCAACCCACGAGACAGGTAGATTGACTCGATCGCATCATATAGTGTCAACTCAAAAAGCGCCGGCGATACTTCTTGTTCATACAGGCCGATGATCGTTTTGCTGTCAACTTCGATATAGCCGGCAAAGCATTTCGGTTGAACGGCGGCAATCACATGCGGCGCCTGTATGCGCAGTGCTTCCTGTAAAATCGCCCTAATCAGCGTCGTTTTCCCGGCACCATTACGCCCGCGCAGCTCGACACGCTCGCCCTCACGAAGTTGAAATGAAGTGGAGTCAAACAGGGGTGATTCGCCGTAGCCCAGACGAAGGTCGCTGACATTGACAAGCATCCGGCTGTGTCCATCGATCGTTTTCGTGCCACGGATCATGATATTGCGCGTCTTGTATTTTTCGTACTGCTTGCCGTGAGTCAGCCCCAGCTGCTCTACGGAGCTTTTATCAATCCAGAAGCTCGGTTTTTCGATCGTCAATAGCTCATCAAGCTCCGCCTGAGCCTGCTTCTCACGACGCTTGAACTGTTTGATGGTATCAGGATCACGAGCACGCTCCTTGAGACGGCGAAACTGAATCACTTTGTCGCGCAAATTCGCGATGTTGCGCTGGACGACTTCATACTCGTGCATCGCATTGCTTGTCGAGTCGGCATTTTGGCGTAAATAATGGTCGTAATTGCCGTTCACGATAAACGCCTCGCCGTCTTTGATCTCAATGATACGGTCAACCGACCGCAGTACATCGCGGTCATGGGTGATGATCATCATGGCCTCACGTGCGGATTTCATCCAGTCGATAAACTGTTTTTTGGCCAAATAGTCCATATGATTTGTCGGCTCATCGATGAGCGCGAGATGCGCATGTGAATGCATGATCTTGACCACCTCGACAAGACGTTTCTGGCCGCCGCTGAGGGCACGAAGGGGACCATGCGCCTTTGCCTCGTCTATCTGAACACGCTTCAAATCCTCGACGATCAGCTCTTCATTATGGTAGTAACCAAGCATCGAAAACCGCTCTAAGGCCTCGGTATACTTGGTAATTTTCTGGTCGTTGTCACCCATAGTCATAGGGTACGTTTCGATAATTCGTGACAGATGAGCATACTCCGGCAGGTCACCGAGAATATAGCCAAGAACTGTTTTGTGCTCATGACCGTGATGTTCCTGGCGGCTACTGACGATGCTTACGCCGCGACGATACACCACATCACCCGTATAATCCGTATCTGTCCCGGCCAAAATGCCAAGCAGTGTCGATTTGCCGACGCCATTACGGCCAATCACGCCGATTTTTTCGTCATCAGCAATAGAAAAGCGCAGGTTTTTATACAAACTCTTCGCGCCAAATGATTTTTCAGTGATAGATACATCTGCGATCATAACAGAGGTTAATTATAACATACTTTGTTAAAAAGTATTGACTTTTTAACAAAGTAGTGGTATATACTATAGCTTTTTGCATAAGCATCAAGCGCACCCTCGATCGGAAGGAAGTTACATGTTCAATTCGGCTCGTCCCGAAGCCTAAAATAAAGTATACTTAGGTCAAAGCTAACAAGAGGGGATATATGGCACAAGAACGGGTCGTGATTGATCAACGTAACATGAAAAGCTGGTGGATCCCGCTTGTCATAGTCGTGCTAGTGATTTGGGGTATATTCAGTGCGCTGCGGACCGTCGATACTGGTACGATTGGTGTCGTCACCCAATATGGCCATGTAACCGGACGAGAACTCAACGAAGGTCTGAGTTTTGTTTGGCCGTTTGGCGTCAACAATGTCTCAACCTATGATATCAAAGTCCAAAAAGAAGTGGCCGATACACAAGCTGCCACGAAGGACTTACAGGATGTTACGGCCGAAGTGGTGCTCAATTATCATCTCAACCGCGGTGAAGTCAGCAAAATTCACCAGACTGTCGGTGAAATGTACAAAGACAAAGTTGTCAGCCCGGCGCTCAGCGAAACGTTTAAAGGTGCTAGCGCCAAATATAACGCCAGCGAACTCATCACCGAACGCGCCGTCCTCAAAAAAGACGTCTATGACCAATTACGTGAGCGTCTGGGCAAGTATGGCATTATCGTCGATGATGTCAGCATTACGAATTTCAAATTCTCCGACAGTTTTGCTAAGGCCATCGAAGACAAGCAGGTCGCCCAGCAAAACGCTGAACGCGCGAAATTCAACCTCGAAGCCGCCCAGACCGATGCGCAAGCCCAGGCCGCCCAAAGCCAAACGCTCTCTGACGCATACCTTCGCAAACTAGCCATCGACAAATGGGACGGCAAGATGCCATCGACTGTCGCCGGCGACGGCACATTCTTAGGCATACCAACACGATAAGGCTAGATAGAGAGACGGAAAGACTGAGGGACTGAAAGATGGCAAGAGCCGGAGAGCGGGAGAGCGGGAGTGCGGGAGAAAAAAGCGACAAACAAAAAGAGCGTGTTATCGTCGTGTATACAGGAGATGGCAAAGGCAAGACCAGTGCTAGTCTCGGTCTGATGGCTCGCGCGCTTGGGGCAGGTCACCGCGTTGCATTCGTGCAATTCATCAAGCTGTGGGATGTCTCCGAGCATGCGTTTATCCAAAAAATTATGCCATTGTACGAATCACAGCTGGACTTCTATAAAGGCGGCCTAGGATTTTTTGAAGCAGGCGAGCTGAGTTCTGACGCCTCAACTGCCGAGCACCGCGACCAAGCCAGAAAAACCTACGAATTCGCCTGTATGGCTGCCACAAGTGGGTCGTATCAACTCGTGATCTGTGACGAAATTAACAACGCCGTTCATGATGGGCTGCTTGACGAAACCGACCTCAAAAAACTTATTATACAGACCCACCCGTCCACCAGTCTTTGTCTCAGTGGCCGATCATTCCCAGGTGAAATGCTGCCCCTTGTCGACATAGCCACCGAGATGAAAAAGCTCCGCCATCACTATGACGACGGATTTATCGCCAACAAGGGTATTGATTACTGATTTCCCCCTATATCTCACGCTAAATTCGTTGACGTAGGGCTATCGGTATGCCGCGACTACCCAGGTCATAGTGCTGTTTTGCAACCTCTACTGTTATCAAAACTACACATATTTTAGCACCTGCTAAAATATGTGTAGTTTTATATCTTTCTCTCGGTACACATCATCGTGAAGCGATAGTCAATTATTGAATTTTATCTGGAGCATAATTGTCCGAAATGACGATGAGTGAGAGGTATCGTGAAACGCTCATGATTTTTCTGCTACACTGGGATGGATATGACCGGTGGCAAAAAACGAAAACAATCCCGTACGCCCACTAGACATTATATGCCGCCGCGCGGATGGAAACGAAACCTCATGGTAGCATGCGTGGCGCTCTGCGCGGGCGTATTACTCTGGATAGCAAGTGATTGGCTGTCGTTTCGCCTGACGCCAGCGCGCGAAACGTATACCTTTGCGACCAGTTTTTCGACCAAACAAGCACGCATGCTCGGTAACGACTGGCAGGCGAACTATACGGCGCTCCTCGACGATTTGAAAATCCGCCAATTCCGCCTGATGAGTTACTGGGACGAAGGCGAGGGAAGCCGCGGACAGTATAATTTTGCCGATCTCGACTGGCAGATGAACGAAGCGGCCAAACGCGGCGCCAAAGTTAGCCTGGCAATCGGCTTGCGCCAACCGCGGTGGCCAGAGTGTCATGAACCAACCTGGGCAAGGACACTCGGTAAAGACGAATGGAAACAATCGCTGTATAGCTACATAGAAACAGTTGTCAAGCGCTACCAGAACCATCCCGCCTTAGAGAGCTTTCAGCTCGAAAACGAAGCGTTGGCATGGTGGTTTGGTGACTGCCGTGAACAGCCCGATGCAAATCGCATCAAAGAAGAGTTCCGCCTCGTTAAATCCATTACGATGAAGCCAGTCTGGATGAGTCTGAGTGACCAATACGGTCTATCAGTTAATGATCCAATCCCTGACGCATATGGCTATTCACTCTATCTCTATGTCTACAACAAAGTAATTCCGGGTACCTATGCCAATCCTTCGCCGCCGGTTTGGTTCCATCGACTGCGTGCCAGTGTCATCGATGCCATGCACCATAAACCATTCTTTTTACATGAGTTGCAACTTGAACCGTGGGGGCCGGAAGAAATAAAGAAATTGTCCGAGGAGCAGCAAAATATTACCATGAGCCCGGAGCAGATTCATTACAATCTGCAATTCGCCCGCAAAATCGGTTTTGACCAAGTCTACACATGGGGCAGCGAGTGGTGGTATTGGCGCAAAACCCACGGCTCCACTACCGCCTGGGAGGCCATCCGCGATGAAATCAACGACTCACGTCAATAACACGAGATCTAAATAACGATTTCGTCGTCTTCACGATCACCGCGGCGACGTTTGATCAATTCGCGAAATTTATCAAAGGTGAATTTTTGCTCATCACCGTCATAGGTAAAGCGAAGGAATTTCATCGGAAAATATGTGGTAAGGTAAATAAAAATTGGAATTCGCGCCGAGGCACTTTTAATGCCGTGAGCCTTGTACGTGTTCTCAAATCGCATCACATAGCGATAGAAATCTTTGGGTGAGTCCTCAAGTCGACGCGCCGACATGCCGCCGATCATATCGGGCACATAGGCGACTTTGTAGCCGGACTGAAAGAGATGTAGCGCAATATCGATATCCTCATGCATCTTGTCCTCTTTGTCTTCGCACAACTCGGGCAAAATTGCATTCCAGACGTCGCGGCGCACTGCCATGTTGCTGCCGAACAAAAAACGATGTTTCTTGGCAAGCTTATCGAGCGTCGCGCGAATCTGTGTATCAGCCCGAAATCCCACGTTACGCGCCGGCATGTCATGATACACCACGGGGCCTGACGCGGCAGCAACTTCAGGATCAACAAAGGCATCCTGCACGGCTTCAACCCAACCTTCGTCCAGCACAGAGTCAGCGTCAATCCGTCCCAACACGTCGCCTTTGGCGTGAGCCATGCCATAATCGCGCGTCGGCAAAATACCTTGCGCATCGAATTGCTTTAACAAGCGGATATTTACCGTATCTTTATGCTCAGCGCGAAATGCCCGCACAAGCTCGGCGGTACGATCAGTTGAGCGATTATCGACCACAATAACCTCAAGCGGTTGTATTGTTTGATTCAAAAAACTTGTCAGACATTTTTCTATAGCATCTTCTTCGTTATACGCAGGAATAACGACCGATACCGTCGGTAATTGTTTCATTACGCCCTATTATACGGGCAACTCCTATTACCGCAAATAGCTGGCAAAAAATGCTGCAAGATCAGCGTATGGATTCTTGTTGGTGTACGCCGCCTTCATGGCCTTACTATAGTCATCGAATATGCTCGGTTCGCGAATCAATTTCTCGATATGTTTAGCGGCATCAGGCGGTTCCGGCGCATACACGCCAAAGTGATTATTAACGACATAAGCAGCATTTTGCTCTTCATGTCCAGGGATAGCATCATATAGCACCAGCGGCCGCTGTAGTACCAGCGCCTCATTAACTGTTAGCCACCCACTTTTGCTGCATATTACATCGGCAGCTCGCAAAAAATCCGACATTTTATCCGTGAAGCCCTCAACGATGACGTGAGTCGCGTAGGGAAATTTAATTGTGCCAAAATCATGCTTAAGCATCTCGTTTTTGCCAGCGTTGAGAATAATCTGGTAGGGCACACGCAACTTCGCAATTTCACGCGCCACACTGAGCACTTTTGATGGATTAAGCCCCAGCCCGCCGGCTGTCACCAGGATGGTAAATACTGTCGGGTCAAGTCCAAGTCGCTTTCGTATAATGTGCGGCAGGCATGGCTCATAAAAACTCTTACTAGCCGGAAATCCTATGTATGTTACTTTTGCCGGATCCATGCCGCGTTTTACGAGATAGTCAACCGTATCCGGTGTTGCTGTGAGTGTCATATCGGCTTTTTTCGATAGCCAAATGCCCTGGACATTACTAGCATCCGTCACGGTAGTAATAATTGGCGTGGATGCATGGTAGTAATCGCGTGCCTGAGCTGCAACATCGGCGAGAAACGGATAGGTTGCGACAATCAAATCCGGCCGCTCGCTGGCAAATTTTTTGCGTGCGTATGCGCGAAACGCACCGCTCGCAAACCAGCGGATCGGCTGCGGGAAACGATCGGATAATTTGTAGTACACCTTGAACCAAAACGCACCTGCACTCGAAGTAGAGTTAGCATAGGCTCTGGTAGTATTCTCGCTAAATGACGGCCAGGCTTCTTCGATGACATCAATGACGTTAACGTCGATACCCAGGTCGATATCATGAAACACGTCAACAAGGCTCCTGGCCATCGCTTTATGACCGCCACCGAGGCCTACCGTCATGATAATTACTTTTTTGCTTCGTGCCATATCGTTTCTATTATAAATCGCTTGGGTATAAGATGTGCAAGTTCTGATGTATAAGACGGGCGAGCTCATCAGGAAATATAGCCGGAGCGACATGTCCGCCGCGACAATGCACGAGCTCCGTACGATGAATTCGCGACGTAAACCAGGCGATGTCACGTTGCGATACCAGCAGATCACGGCTGGCCTGCACGATACAGCCCGCAAGTGGTACGGTAGCATGCTGCAGCTCATCAGTGAACCGCTTCACCATTTCGAGTAGTTTTAACATCTCGCCGTTATAATACCGCGACTCGGTACGCCGGGCTTGTTTGAGGCTGTCATAGCGCTCCGCGGGCCAATCGGCTTGTTTGCTGGCACGCGTTACAACATCAACAATAGGCGTCAGCCGCTGCACTCGAGCAAGTGCATCATAGCCGACCACACGACCCAAGGCGGTGTTTGCCGTGATAAATGCCCGGCCAAGCTTTGTACTGTACGCCACAGGACAGATCAGCACCAGTTCGCGAATGCGTTCCGGATACGCCGCTGCCAGTACAAAGGCAACCATTGCACCGTGCGAATGGCCGATTAGACGATATGGACCATCGCCGGTTTCGTCCTGAATTGTTTCCATAACCGCCTCGGCATAGCTAGCCCACGTCGGTTCATACCGACGAGCATTGCGGCCAAATGATGGTAAATCGATCAGATATGATTTACTGAGCCCGAGTGAATCAGCCAGCGGTTGCAGCCCCGTCCGATCGCCTGAAAAGCCATGCAGAAAAATTGTTTTCATGAAAGAACCTTTATTGTCCATGTCATAAGTATACAAAACTATGCGGCTGCTTCTCGTGCTTCACGAGCCAATCGCGTCGCGGCAACGCCAATCAACGCAACATTGGTGAGTGAGTGTCCCACAGTAATGCCCTCAAACGCCAGCGTGCTATACCCCTTATAGCCTTCCGAAAGAAGGTTTCTGACAGCAAGACGGTTGTTGTAGCCGGGCGATACACGGCCAAGTTCGGCATATGTGAGCGAAATCCCTATCTTCTTCTTTCTGAGTGCTTCCAGCTGATTTGCGAGCGTGGCGTGGTTAAGCAAATGCACGGTAGCGCGGTTAGTTGAGCTAAGTGCACCAATCGCATATCGAGCCCTCCCCGCCAGTGTCAGTGATGAAATATGACCAGCCACAAGCTCTGAGCGTCTACTACCTACATTGAGTTCAATATCCCGTGAAAGAAATGCACCACTTTTTCCAAAATCTCGCGTTAATACAGCGACTGAACGGTCGACCACATTCGGCGCCTCTACTGCTGCAAATGCTTGCACATTTGTATCCGGATGGCTGGCAAAGGCGGCACCAATAACCGCTCCTTGCGACGGACCAAATACCGTAACCGAGGAATCTTCGCCGACCAAAGCTCGTATCCGATCCACGTATGGCATTGCATCACCTCGTGACACTGCGGCGTTTTCCTCACGGGAAAAATCCAAATTACGCTCGCGGAAGCTATCGTTTGGTAAGATTGCGAGACTAGCCTCAGGCATGACTGCACTTCGGATTGCTTGAGCTCTTGTGACGACAGGCAGCGACAAACCGTTCGCAAATTCTCCTGCGACGAGAAGTGTCTCGTCGGACTCGCCAGGCTCAAAAAATGCCCGGAAACTTCTCTCGCCCAGCGTGCGGATACAGGTGTAATCTCGCACCTCCTGCTCGATCTGCGAGAGGGGACGACAATACTCAAATCCAATAGGTTGAAAATCAGTTTGGTGAACATAACCACGCAATTCAGGGTAGACATCCAGCACTTTAGACATATTATAATCATTATATCTCTTTTGCGGATTCTGTCAAGTTTCTACCTCTGGTACAATGGTCATATGAAAAAGAAACCGGCCAAGCCACAATCGATTGTCAACCGCCGCGCGCGGTATGATTACGAATTGTCTGAGGATCTGGTGGTTGGTATTGTGCTGACAGGGGCGGAGACACGGGCAGCACGCGACGGGCATGTCCAGCTGAAAGGTGCCTACGTCACCGTCCGCAATGGCGAACTCTGGCTCAACAACGCCAGCTTTAGCCTCAAAATCAATGAACGAGGGCAGGGCAGCGCCCGCACGGTCGATACGACTGCCCGTAAACTGTTGGCGCATCGCAAACAGATCGACCAGCTGGCCGCACAAAAAAAAGCCGGCATGACAATTGTACCGACCAAACTGCTGCCCACCGGCAACTACATCAAACTTGTTATCGCTCTCGGCAAGGGTAAAAAACTGTGGGACAAACGCGAAACCATCAAACGCCGCGAACAAGAACGCGACTCACGACGATAACATAGATTAATAAACTTGGAATTCATCCCCACCTGTTTGAAGCAGGTGGGGATGTTCCATCGGAAAAGCGGTGCACTAAGACTCGAACTCTTGGTCCGGCGAGACACTTGGCAGCTGGTAGGGCCCGAGCAAGCCACACATGCGTGTCAACAGGTCATTTGTCCGCTCCTGACCTGCGATAACGTGAAGAAGTAACTCGTTCGTGTTCTTTTGCAGTCGCACGTACTCCTTGGACAGCTTCTTGCGATAGTCCTGGATATCACGTAAGTGCGCAACGTTGACGACATGCTCAATGGAGCGGCCATCTTTAAACTTGATGGTGTCGCAGTCGAACATTCGTTGCATGATTGTGCGGTTAGGCGTATTGAGATCAAGCTCATCCAGGCCGAAGTTGTCGGGACTACTGGTATTGAGCAGTAGCCACCAATGACCTTCTTGCATAACCGTGATCAACCCAACGGATGGATCACAGACGATGACACGGTTTACCCACATCCAGTAGGCCCTGTAAAGGATGAAGATCGCGCTACCAAGGCACAGGAGTGTAAGCGCTGCGTGCGCAATGTGAAACGCAAGTGTCGCGAGCAGTACCAGAAGTGGTACAAGTGCAGTGACAGCATGCTCCACAAAGTACAATTCACTCCGTCGTGAACGATACGTAGGGGGTACGACCAGATCTTGACTGTGTATGTACTCATTCATCCGACCAGCCACACCGAACTCGTTAGACATTTGGTCTCTCTTCCAATGGTGTTCGTGCATACTCGTGGATCGAGATGCATCAACTATATTTTACCGTATTATGGAATATTTAACAAAAACATGATAGGACATTATCCAGAATTATTAAAAATGTTAATACCTCTGGGTAATGCCGAAGATAGTTGGATACTTCGGCGGGTTGTCTGCTCCCAACGCAGGCTCATTTTTAACAAGATACGAGCTATCTTGGCAAGGACTACCCTGCATAATTACGCCGCAGAGCTGGTGCTGCAGCTTAT
>CAZHGM010000029.1:0-11967 GCA_964532145.1 uncultured Candidatus Saccharibacteria bacterium
ATGTTCATCGTAGGGTTTTTCTAGTGAGTTAAATATAGCGTCCACAGCCTTTAGTAGCTGTTGATTGTTGGCACTGACCTCTTTTCTTTTTTGGGGAAGATAGAACAGACGCATTTTTAGTTTTGCAAACACACTAAATTGCTTCTTTTCTTCACCATTACTATTTCTGGCAAGAAAATTATATTTCACTATCTCATCAAGCTCTGGATCGGTATAAGCATAGCGGTGAAACACGCTATTTTTTGCACCTTGGAGATTGCTGATTGCTCCGTGGACTTTGTTGAGAACTTGCAGCGTCTTTGTACCTTTGAGTTTTGGATGTTGTGATATAGTTTTATATTTCACATCTCTATGATCAATTTCCAGCCGATATACGCTGTTAATAAGGATCAGCAGGCGTTCGTAAAGTCTTATCGAGTTTATGATCCAGGTTTCGTAGTGATAAGCGAAGTAGTGATTTTGATCGTAGCGATCCTTCCATGTCTTAGAAACGGAATACGACTTCAAGAATACTTCTGCCATATCTAAAGCCTCAACGATGCGTTGTAGCTCGGAGAAAGAGTCCATTACTTGGTGGACATAGATGTCTCTTTCTGACTGCTTTGACTTCTTGCCCTTAGGTAGGTTCATCAATCGCTTTGCTTGGCCAACGGCGTCTTCTGTAAGTTGATGAGAAAAGTCTGTTTGGTGGAGTCTGTCTTGTTCTATCATTTGTTGGTCGTTTTCCTTTTCATCGCTTCAAACCTTTTCTTATCTTTTCTTCTTGCATATAGTAGCTTTCCTGCAAGAGTAAGATCTTGATCTGATTGCCTGTAAAAATCGAATAGCTTGTCTATTTCGCTCGACGACTTTGAACCAATCTTTTTGGATCTCATCCACATCAGCAGACCAAGGTACGCACTAGCAAAATCATGCACCCATCGAAGATAATTATCACGTTTTTCATAGTCGATTGTTAGGCCTTGGTGTACATACTCATTTCGTGCCTCAAGAACAAGTCGAGCTTTTTCGTTTACGATCTCATTATCGTGGTAGTTTTTAATGATCTCGATAATATCACTATATTTACGTGTCGATCCATTCTCCAGTCGTGAAGCAATTTCCAAACATCTCCACAGGCTGAACATTCTTGAGCTTGGATCAGTTAAGCCGAGAGCTCTATCGAACTCAAAAATCACATCCTGTATCCTTCGCTCGATAGGCGTGAGTTTAGGCTTATTGACAATGCTGAGGTATCGCCTGAAGTTTTTGAGCTTAATTTTATCTTCTGTGAAGCTAAGTCTTGCATCGGGCACTTGGATGTCGGCACCTAAAATCGCTAGACTAGCCTCAAACGCATTGTTTGTATCAAGCCAATATATAGAATGGGGTTGAAGTATTGGCTGCTTACTTTTTATTGTTCCGCTTGTGTGGTACGTCCGTGAGTGACGCTCCTGAGCAATAGTTGCCGACGCTGTTAATAACTCGAATGCTGTAGTAACTTTATTGGCGGCCACAATACTGTCGATTGATCTAGTCGAGGCCTTGAAAAAAACATAGTCATTTCTGAGAGCCTGGTCGATCCATAGTTTTTGGTACCGTTTTTGTCGGTATAAATCAGTGAGTTCCGTGATGTAGTTACCGTCAGTTAGGCTTGATGCCTTTTTGTATGTAATGATTTCAAAGAATGTATCCAGCAGTTTAAAGCGTTTTTTATAAGGAAAATTATCCCTAGAAGATTTTATGTGAACACCAAATACAAAGTTGTATACATCACGCTTTTTCCTCTTGTCGTAGCGTTTCTGCATATCATTTCTAAAACTTGATAGTGAAAACTCTTTCTTATTTTTCATCCAGTCCGACAAGAGATTATGAAACACACTATTTTTGAGCTGCTTTTCTTCGCTCTTTATGTCTTTACCGTATAAAAGATCGAATAGACATTGAGCGTAGACCTCATACCCATCATCTCCAAAACTCCTCTCCGTTTTGTAATACTGAAGAGCTTTGTCATAGTACGATTTTGCTTTACTTTCTTTGCTGCTACTCATCTCATTTTCTCTATGCCGTGTATCTAAGTATAAAATCATATTGTATAATTACAAACGTCTAGGTATAACAAAACGAAATCAAGGAGTACCTTGGTTGTCGAGCTATTCAAGCGGCAACCATGTGAATACTCAATGAGCTCGACTCGTTTTGTTTGGCCTAGACAACCATAAGCATGGTTGTCGCTTTTGTTTTAGGCGATAAAATGAGCAATATGAAAGAAGAAAGTAAAAGCAATAACTGGGCTTGGGTTGTAGCAGTAGTAGCCATACTGGGTGGTATCTATTTAGTTTCTCAATGGCAGAGTAGTAGCCAACAGAACCAAATGGATAAAGTTATCAAGGCTAAGCAGGCCTGTCGGTGGGATGGTGAACGTCAAGGCTGGGATACGCAAGCTATAGCTACATGTAATCGACTCGGTGAAGATGACTATAACCAGCAAACAGATCACTACTATGAAATGTATAACGCTAAATTACAGTATGGATTGTAGACAATATGCAAATTAAGAAGCCAAAAAGCAGTACTGAAAAAAGTTATATTGATAGCGACTTTGCATCTATTCTAGAGGAGGGTCGCTTTGATCGAATAAAGCCGTTTCTGAAAGGTTTTCTCGTACTTGCAGTACTCATTGTCACAGTCGGTGGTGGTGTTTATGCCTATTCAAACTTCAAATCGAGCGAACAGAGCGGTGAAGCTGCGTCAGTCGATAGTTATGAGGATAGCGAACAAGCAAAATGTATTGCAGAAGTTTATGAGCAACATAAAGCACCAGACGAGTCAGATCCTGAGTTCTATCCGAAACTCATCGCTGGATACGATGCCCATCTTGCTTGCTATGATAAATACCCTGATGAAAACAATTCGAGTAACCGCTTGTCGATAGAGTCCGCACGCCAGAGTGCAATAGATGCGTCGGGTGACTATAAAGATACATATCTTTCGAGTAATTCCTATGATTATAGCTCTAACACTAACCCAGTAACATCTTCTAGGGGAACGAGTAGTCGGAATGATGGTGATGGAGCATATGGGGGCTCAAGTACTACAGAAAATACATCCAGGACACCCAATCAACCGAGTGCACCGAGCGAATGGGAATTAAATAAGGCAGAGTTCGATAGGGTCGTGGCTTGTGCTGATCAAGCTGCAACAAATAACCCTGTACAAGGTGCGTACGGGAGCCCGTCATATTATCAGCAGAAAGTTACACAGCTAGAAGCCCAACTTACATGTACCAATAGTGCAAAATACAGCATTTCACAACAGCGGCGTGCATCGTACCAGTCACAAATCGCTACAAATAAAGCTCGATATAACGACTCAATAAATCCAAACTCACCCTCCTACTATCCAAACTCTTATTAGCTGAAAACGCCGAGCATTTATCACTATAAATGCCATACACTTGAAGTATGCAGCACAACACAGAACAAACGGAGGTGCAGCCATCTACAAACCTAGATGGTGTGAGGCGTGATGAAAGTGGTAAGATCTTGCCTCTGGTTCTCGGCTTAATCCTAGCGGTCGTGGTGGCTTTCAGGAGCGGCCAGAGGATCGTAATAAGGGTGGTGGCTGGAAACGTGATGAGACTGCACGTTATAAGCTAGAACAAACGATGCAGCTTACCGAGTCGGAGCTCACCGACATTGTAAGTAACCCTGCGTCCCCAGTGTTTGAGCAGAAGCTCGCAAAGGCTATGATGGATGGCACCTGGACGACAATCAAAGAAATGATGGACCAGGTGTACGGACGCAAGAGTGATGTTGATATGAGCATGAAGATGGATGATGGTGTGCCGATTATACGTGGCTTTGTAATACCTACCGCACCTGAAGACTTCATCGATGATAGCGGTCATCAAAATCCGAAGTACGGCTCGCCGCACGCTTAATGACGATCTATAATAGAACCCATGAAACGCTACAGCGATGATCTTCGTGGCAACCAAGATATTTTTCTCATCAATATAATGCAGAGTCCTGAGTTTCACGCTATTCGCAAGAAACATCTCGAGCATGTGTTTACAGGTATCGATGTCTTGTTGCGTGAAGCTGCCGACTGGCCAGATGACCCAGAACACAAACAGAAGATAGCCGCTTGTGCACAAGAGATTAGTGACATGTTCAGGATAAGCGAGAAGAATGCTATCGATCTCATCCTCACTCCAGACAACAGTGTGTCTTTCAGAATGAGGTATTCTCCAAGAATAGACCGAGACGGAGATGAAATCATTATAAGGGTCGGACAAAAGACAACCAAGCAAGACGTTAATGCTTCGTGGAAATACGTCAAAAAACTCCAGAAAGAAATGGGTGGCAGCGGGAATAAATCATCGATAAATCCAGAACTGGCTTTTTGCATTCATCGTCAACATGTCCTAAAAGGGCGAAAGATCGCAGACGTATATGACGATTACTCCCTAAGGAAACTAGAGGGTTATGAGGGTAAGCTGCCAACGCTCAGTGAAAACGACTTTAGGAAATACTACAAGAGGATTGTCCAGGGGCTATAAATAGCCTCAATATAGCCCAGAGATTTCAGGCTCCTGCAAACATACCATAGAAATATGGTTAGCAATCTGTGTTCAGACAACAATAGCCCTGCAAAAATGGGCTCACTTGTCGTCAGCGTCCAGAAAGCTCGTAGGATATTAGGAACGCTCACAAATCGTATGAGTGATGACCAAGTCAAAGACCTTATTTACTCTTTACATCTGTTAGCAAAAGAACAATTAGTGTATACTGGTTCCAAATATGATACAGAGGAATCAATTACGAACCGCCAATAGTAAGCGTGCTCTCGCATATATTCGCATATCAAGCCAACGTCAGGTAAATGGCGAAAGTCCCGAAACTCAGCTACAAGCAATAAACAATTTTGCAGATAATAACAACATCGACATTGTCAAAACATTTTATGATGAGGCTAAGAGTGGCAAGAATACAGACCGTCCCGCACTTAAAGAGCTAATACAATACGCCGAGAAACACAAAGACGATATTGACCACGTCATAGTCTACAAAATGAACAGAGCTTCTCGTGATATGACAAGTTACATAACAGGCTTTCTGCTGCCCTTGAAAAGGCTTGGTATATCAATACGCTCTGCAACCGAACCGACCGATGACAGTGTATACGGCCAATTTATGGAAATGTTTAATGTACTCGTTGGCCAGATGGATAACGAGACAAAGCGAGCCTTTACCGTAGATAATATGACAAACCTATCTCTACAAGGTTGGTGGCAAGCCCCAGCAATGGTTGGCTATGATATTCATAAGATACCCAATGAAGTCGGTAAGCTACGACCGACACTTAAGCCGAACTCTATGGCTCCGCTCGTCAAGCAGGTGCTAGAACGCTTCTCAGAGGGTGACATAACAAAAGCAGAGCTCACTCGCTACGCCGCCTCTATTGGGTTACGCAGCAGGTACGGCAAAAAGTTAAACGAAGACCGTATACACGCAATGATAAAGCACGCTATCTATGCGGGATACGTTGCTAATAAGCAAACGGACTGGGAACTAGTAGATGGCAAGCACGAGGCAATCATCTCTCGTGATACCTACGAGATGAACCAAAGACTTCTATACGGTAAACGCAAAAGAGCTGGCGAAGTTCGTCAGAAGTTTAACCCCGACTACCCACTCAAAGGCCTGGTGCTATGCCCTAACTGCACAAAACCTCTTTATGCATCTGCACCAAAGACTGGTGCAGGAGGTAAATCGCCTCGTTATCACTGTTCCCGACCTCAATGCAAAGGTAAATATAAATCAATCAAAGCTGATGTAATGCACGATGATTTTGAAAAAATGCTGCAACGTATCAAGCCCGATGACAGGCTCTTGGCTTTATATAAAGAGGTGCTTATTACAGAAGCCGCAAATCAACTAGGTAGTCTCAACGGTAAAATCAGTAAAGCTCGCAATCAACTCGATACTATCGCAGAAAATCGCCTTAACGCTATTAAGAAGTTCAATGCCGACCAACTGACCGCCGACGAGAAGACAGAGTTGGTAAATGCGTATGACGATGACAAGGTAGCGATAACCGACGAGCTACGCCAGCTGGAACGCCAGCAAACAATACGAGAAACTGATATTGATGTTGCTCTTGAGATTATGCGAGATGTAGACAGACAGTGGCTACTGGCTTCACCAAGTGCTAGGGTGAGGTTCCAAAGCATATTATTCCCACAGGGGTTGGTATACGATTATGAAAACCATAGGTTTGGAACCAGCGAAATAAGTGCATTTTACAGAGTATTACCAAACAAAAAAGGCTCCGAAGAACCTTCGAAGTCTTTCTTGGTAGCGGGGAGTGGATTTGAACCACTGACCTCTTGGTTATGAGCCAAGCGAGCTGACCAGACTGCTCCACCCCGCGTCGTCGGAGTTCACTTCAACCTCCCGCAGTTTTTTGCAAACAAGTGGCAAAAAACGTGGCGAGGTCTTCGTGGCTCCTCCTCTCACTGAAAAGTGGTACTTTTCAGTGTAAATCGCACAATAAATGAGCTCCAAATACATTAGCACATCTGTTGTGGGTTAGTCAAATGGGGAACGCTGGTTGTGATTGTTCTAAAATCTTACAGTAAGAATCTATACCTTAATTTTGCTGCAGGCGAGGCGGACGATTTCGCTCCATGATGGGAAAGCATGCAGCGTTCCAGCCACTTCGGCGGCGGTCATGCCGTGGTTGATCGCGAGTGTCAATTCGTGGATGATCTCGCCAGCGTGCGGGCCGACGACAGTACTGCCGAGCAACATGCCGCTTCGATCAGTGATGACTTTGCAAAAGCCGTCTCGTAGGTCAGTAACATTAGCGCGTGAGATGACATTGAGCGGGACAATAGCTTTTTTGATTGTAAGATCGCGCCGCAGACAGTCGGCTTCGCTCATCCCTGTCGAGGCAACTTCTGGAGTGGTATACGTGACGCGAGGGACAGCGCTGTAGTCGGGTGAGACCTTTGATTTACGCAGAATGTTGTTGGCAACGACGCGGCTTTCATAGACGCCGACATGCGTGTACATGTAGTGGCCTAGTACGTCGCCAGCGGCGTAAATGTGCGCGGCGCTGGTCTGGAGATGCTCGTTGACGTCGATGCCTTTGTGGCTATAGTCTACGCCAGCGTTTTCGAGGCCAAGATCGGTATGCGGGATTTTGCTGGTTGCGATAAGTACGCGTTCGGCCTTGGCGATATGCTGTTCGCCGCCTCGTAAATACGTAAGCTTCACGTTCGAGCCATCTTTGGTTGCAGCAATAACCTTAGCTTTTGTCAGGAGGGTGGTATTGCGTTCTTTTTTCATGAACTGTTCGAGCACTGCGCTGGTTTCTTCATCTTCACTTGGCAGCAAGCGCGGCGCGATATCAGCGATTGTGACTTTGGTGCCAAATGTACTGAATATTTCTGCAAATTCGCAGCCGGTTGCGCCACCTCCCAGCACGAAGAGCGATTTTGGCGGACGGGTCAAATCAAGTATGGTACGGCTCGTAAGGTAGTCAATAGTTTCTAACCCCGGGATCCCGGGCAGGTCGAGTCGCGAGCCGGTCGCGATCAAAAAATTCTGGGCGCTGAGATGCCGACGGTTGACGGTGATTTCGTGTGGGCTGAGGAAGAAGGCGCTGCCCCGGAATAACTGGATACCAATTGATTTGTAGTAGCGCTCACTCTCAAGCGTACCAGTGCGTTTGATGGCTAGGTCTTTCCAGGCGCGGATTGACGGGTAATTGTAGCCCATGGCGGTGACACGCAATCCAAATTTTTTAGAATTTCGTCCGCTGTCGTAGATATTTGCAGCATGGAGCAGGGCCTTACTGGGTATATCGCCGTAGTTAGGGCACTCGCCGCCGAGCTGGGCGCTTTCGACAATTGCGACACGTTTGCCGGCACGTGCGATGATATCGGCAGCGACGCTGCCACCGGCGCCGGAGCCAATTACGATCAGATCATAATCAAAGCGTTGTTTTGCCATGGTCTTATAATATCACCCCTTGTTGCTCGTACATGTAGCCCGCTTCCGGATGATATGTTGCCAAATTACGAGCCGCCACACGGCGCACGTCTTCTGAGCTAACTTCAACTTTGTTTTCTAGCCAGTCAATGACATGTTTGCATACACGCTCAGCGGCATCATGGGCTTCCCCCTCGAACGCACGAACAGATAGGCAAGCCCGGAATATACTGCCGTGTAAGCGAACCGGGTCAAATCGCTCGCTGTCGTGGGTATTGTGTTTAACAACATAGGTATTCATAGCCGCTCCGGAATGATGATATAAAATACCATTAGGTATAGCGCAACCACGAGTAGGCCAACACCAGCGGCGTACTGCAGAAATACTTTGCTGGATTCACGCCAACGCTGGATGGTGCTGAGACGATGACCGCCGGAAAGCAGAACGGTGATGATGATGAGCGGCAGGACTGACGCGATTGTGTAGATACATATCATAACGCTGTGCAAGTCGAGATTTACTGTTGTCGATAGTGCCAATGCTGTTAGTGCGAGTAAAATAGCGGTGAAGGGAAGCTCTGCCACAGTACTCATGATGCCTAAGGCAACTGCCTCAGCGGCGTTCGTGGTGCGCTTGGCCCTGTTGGTGAGGTAGTCTGCTAATGAGCGTGGAATCCAGAGCTGGGTGCCTTTGCCATCACGGTAGTACACAATCATGGTGAGCATGGCCACTATGATTGTCACGCCAAACAGCACCAGCCACGCTGGCGCGTAGAGCGATGGGTCAATCCACAACGTTGCAAGTGTGGTGAAAGCGACAAGCAGCAACAACGTCGTGAGTGCCGCTCCAGCAATAAATGCCGAATTGAGCACAAGCAGACGCTGGGTGGCGCGACGATGCATCAGGCTGTGGCCGCTCAGCAACGTCAGGACACTCATGGCAAGCTGGAATGACATATGGATCACGGCAACAAAAGCAATAAGCACGATACCAGAAACTACGGGCGCTGATAGATCAATGTTCATTGCTATTTATTTTTCCTTTTTCTATCCATAGTTGTATCACAGATGGCCGTCTTCAGTCAAAATGCTTACGAAAAAGGTATTGACAAATCGTAAGCTTTTTGCTATTATCTAATCATAACTTAAAAAATACAAATAGAAAGTCCACCATGACAAAGAAACAAGCCGAATCAAAACTTACTCAAATGGTCCTCGCATCCTGGAACCGACTTCGAAGTCATGACGAGCTTGAAGCGCTTATCTCACGCCGCGAACTAGCCCTTGCTGAAGTTGAAGCTGACTTCTAGTCGGATGTCCTCCTCGCTGATCACGTCCTGAATCGAAAGAATTCTCTGAACGTAAAAACTACGCATAATTTAGCACCTGCTAATATATGCGTAGTTTTTTGTATATTTACTATTCTGATAAGCCGCCACTGGCGGCATACACCTATCTGCCGATGGTTAGAGTGACGAGTAACCACGAAAAAACCCCATAGCAGATGATGGGGGTTTTTCGTGGTAGCACCAGGTAGGCTTGAACTACCGACCTCAGGCTTATGAGTCCTGCGCTCTAACCAGCTGAGCTATGGTGCCGTAATGTTTACAGTGCAATGTGCGAACCAATTGAGCTATGGTTGTTATGTCGCTATAGCGTAGCTGGTTAGAGCGCATTGCGCAATTATTATGAGCTGAGGGCTCTCCAGCTGAGCTATGGTGCTTCGTCGCAATTCGACCTTTTAACTCGTAAGGAAGCTAACGCTCCATCACTTCATTTTATGGTCGGCTGCTCCTCTCAAACAAAAATGGAATTTTTGTTTGGTTTAATCGCAGATAATCTCAATTAAACACCGACGATTGTAACAGATATGGCTAATCTTTGCCAGGCTTGTCGTAGTACGTTGTCTTGCAGTATTGGAGCAGGCCGTCGTAGATTTCTCTCGCGTATGGCGAAGCTTTTTTAAGCTGTGCGCTGTGGACTGATACAAATTCATCGTAAGGGATTGTTCGAAATTCGGTATGTGAGGTGTCTACAGGCAATTCTTGGTATGGCCGCCAGGCATCAAGATCCCCCATAATCAACGCTTGCATTTTATCAACAGTCCAAACAAAGAGGGTTTCATCATCCGCTTTGTCTTCATAGGCTTTCATGCAATCAATGAGATCAGGAAAATCATATAGCTCCTCAGACAACCGTTTGAGCGAACGGGTTTCATTGACGCGCTTTTGCTTGCGATCATCAGCTGAAGCAAAGGTATTGATATCGCCGGCGTACACTTCGACAAAATCATGGCAGAGGGCGTATTTCAAGACAGCTGCTATGTCTAGGCTGAGCGATTGATTATCAATGATAAACCACGAGAGCAAGGCAACCATATAGCTATGCTCGATATCATTCTCGTGCTGCTCGGTGCCAGCGAGGTAGTGATTACGTTTAATTTGTGCAAGCTGCACGACGAGACGCTGCAAATCAAATAGATGCGGGTGTGGCGTGTTCATAGTGCGTATTGTCGCACAATTTTTACTTCGTTCGCAACTAACACCGATAATGCCCAGATAGGGTAATGTGCGTGGACTTCTCTACCTGAGGAGGTACAATATTGGTAATGAATCATCATTTCGAGTTATACGTTACTGAAGACAATCTCTCGGCAGAGAAATGGTAGAAACTGTATGGCGCACTTGTGTCGTACCTTGGATTGTTTGGTAAATTTGAAGTAACATTTACTTGCCATAGCAATACTGTCCGATATTTTATCAGCAGCAACAAGGACATAAGTACGCTGTCAAATAATTTAGATGGATGTTGCTGCGTCCGGTGGAAACCAAGCTTATCGAAGCACCCGCAACCATAGGCAATGAACGCATGGTTCAGTTTGTCACGGGCGGTAATATTTTGGTTACCAGCAGCAACGATATGTCGGCTAGCTCACAAGATGTATCAGTACGTTTTGCTATAATTTTGATATGAAGATCGGATCACTGCTTGATGGTGTTATTGCAAAACTTGAGTCGCTGGAAAAATGGTTTGGTATCAAGCCGCCTGCCGAGGACCCGACTCAACTGCAGTGGAAATACTGGCGGCAGGCGCTGCTGCAAACCAAAAAAGCGATTGGCGATAAGAATCTCGGCATCCTAGCAGCAGGGGTGGCGTACTTTGCCACGTTGTCGTTTTTCCCGCTGATGGTGGCACTCGTGTCGATCTCGGCATTTTTCATTAAACCGGATCAGCTCCAAGATATTGTGGCAGCCGCAAATATTTATTTGCCGAAAGACATTGCCAGTCTTATCACGACGCAATTGACTAACCTGATCGATAAGCCGTCCGTATCGCTTGTGGCTGGTATCATCGCGATACTCATCGCCCTCTGGGGTATCTCCGGGGCGGTTGAGAATCTTGTCAAAGCACTCAATACCGCCTACGGCGTCCGAGAAACGCGTAATTTCTTTACAATGAAGCTGACAAGCCTGTCGCTCACTGCCGGAACGGTTGTACTGCTGATGATATTTATTCCGATGATGGGAATCACTGAGGATTGGCTGGCAGGGCTTGGTGTACCTGGCTATTTTGTCATGTTCCTCAGTATTGTGCGTTGGCTGTTGTTGATCGGGATTATTATGCTGGCGCTGGCCGCACTCTATCGCTACGGTCCAAATCGCCAAAATCCAAAATGGCAATGGGTGAGCTGGGGCGCAATTGCCGCAACCATGTTGTGGCTGCTGGCAACGATTGCGTTCTTTGTGTATGCCAGGTATTTTGCTCATTTCAGCGACTCGTACAGCCTATTTGCGGGTATTATCGTGATGATGACATGGTTTAATTTATCGGCGTTGACATTTTTGATCGGTGCTGAGGTCAATCACAATCTCGAAAAGCAAACTAACGCTGATACCACTGAAAATTAGAAAGGAGCGCTTTCGGACAGATGGTGTAGCCTGTCCGAAAGACGCTCCGAGCGAGAGAGTTGTGCGGCCTCTCGCGT
>CAZHGM010000030.1:0-11470 GCA_964532145.1 uncultured Candidatus Saccharibacteria bacterium
CATAGTTGTTATTGTCTAGTGTTGGTGTCCTGATTCAAAACGGAATGGGGGTTCGATCGCCCTTTTTATGATCAGGAGTGTTATGCCTTCTAAGAAATATCGCCTTACCGGCGACGCACGCGTCATCATCTATCTGGATGGTCGCGTCATCGTGGCCGGCGACGGCAAGCGTCACCAGCAATTCGAATGCTGCGTTGATGACGCGGAGCTGTTTTGCTATTAGCTATTGCCTAAGCCGCTGAACGATATTCGCGGTCTTCTTTTTCGGCTTCAAATTTAACCTGTAGGTATTCGCTAAATTGTAAAGCAAATTTTTCGACGTTTGCAAAACGTGCCTTGAGGTCAACGAGATCGTCTGAAATACGCTTAAGCATGATGTCGTTACGTGGATCCTCACGCTGCATGGCTTGCTCAATCCGCTCCAACCGCATGTGCATTTCCCTGACATCATTATCAATTTCCTGGTCGTTGTTAGTGCGGTTTTTTATTTCATTGACGTCATTAACAATACGTTGGATATCGGAGCGAAGATTATTTGTCGCGTCCTGGACGCTACGCTGAATCTGCCCGTAATCAATGTCTGCCATAAGAATAGTATACCCCAGCCGCAAGAAGAATCATACGCAATCTACTACTTGGCAAACCAAGTAGTGAGCCACCGATAGGCCAAAATTACTTGATCTTAGGTATCAAGAATATGATTTGCAAGCATACGATCTAGCGCGCGACGACCTTGGGTTGTTTTAAGATAATGTTCACGACGGATTGCATCATTTTTATTTCTATATGCTTCGTAGAAAATAACCACCCAAGGTCGATATGTTTTGGTGGAGCGATTTTGGCCAGAATTATGTTCTTCAATGCGTCTTTTTAAATCATCTGTATAGCCAATATACCGACGCTTGTCCTCATTCTCAAGAATATATACGTAAAAGAACATAAATCGGTGATCTACTACTTGGCAAACTCGATGGCGCGGGTTTCGCGGATGACATTCACTTTGATCGTGCCAGGATACTGCATAGTCGATTCAATTTTTACAGCAATATCACGAGCAAGTTTTATGGCACTGAGATCATCAATCGATTGCGGCTTCACAATCACACGAACTTCGCGGCCGGCAGAAATCGCATAGGCTTTATCGATACCGTCAAAACTTGTCGCAACGTTTTCGAGATCGCGCATACGCTCAACAAAGTTCTCAGCCGAAATGTTACGGGCGCCAGGACGAGCAGCTGATGCGGCATCGCACACACGCACAATGAGCGCCTCTGGCGTCGTCGCCTCAATATCATCGTGATGAGCCTCGATCGCATGCACGATTGCGTCACTCATGCCGTATTTGCGTGCCAACTCGGCACCGATATGGTGATGCTTGCCTTCGACTTTGTGGGTGACAGCTTTGCCGATGTCGTGAAGGAGTGTCGCGGTTTTAGTCACGCGCACATCTGCACCAATTTCTTCGGCAATCAACCCCGCCATGTGTGCCATTTCCGTCGAGTGCTTCAGGACATTCTGTCCATAGCTGGTACGGAATTTCAGCTCGCCAAGCAGGCGGATCATTTCACTTGGGATGCCAACGACACCGACTTCGCGCGCGGCATCCTCGCCGGCCCGGGTTATTTCTTTGTCGATTTCTTTTTGTGCTTTTTCGACAACTTCTTCGATGCGTGCCGGGTGGATGCGGCCGTCTTTCATCAGCATCTCAAGTGCCGCACGAGCCACCTGGCGGCGAATCGGATCAAAGCTGCTTAAGATAATCATACCTGGCGTGTCATCCACCAAAATGTCGACGCCAGTCGCTCGCTGCAGCGCTTGAATATTGCGGCCTTCTTTGCCGATAATGCGGCCTTTCATCTCATCATCAGTCAGTTTGACTGCCGTGACAGTACGCTCCGCCGTCACGTCGGAACTCATGCGCTCCATTGCGCTGACAAGAATCGTCTGAGCACGCTCTTCGGCGTCCTGCATGGCATCCTTTTGCAGTTTGTTAACCAATCCGAGCAAGTCTTGTTTGATGTCGCGTTCGGTCATCATCATCAGTTTGTCGGCAGCATCTTTTTTGGTCAGTTTGGCAATCTTCTCCAGTTTGTCCTGCTGCTTTGTACGAATCTCACGAATTTCGTTTTTGAGCGACTCTACTTCGTCCTCCTGGCGGCGGAGTTTTTCACTTCGCGTATCGAGTTCTTCAAGCTTGCGGTCGAGATTGCTTTCACGATCGGCAATACGGTTTTCAGCTTTTTTGAATTCTTTGCGGTTCTCATCCTGCTCTTTTTTAGCTTCGTCGGCTAGCTTTAGTGCTTCGTCTTTTGCTTTCAGCACGATATCGCTGGCTTTATGCTTGGCGTCCGCAATTAGTTTGTCGGCAGTTGCTGTTGCTGATGCACCCTTACGCTGATTGTAGACATACGCACCACCCGCACCCAGTGCAACACCAATAATGGCAAGTAAAATCTCTATACCCATTTATAGATCCTTTCGTTTATCGGCAGATTGACACAGACTGGCTGGACGTCGCTTTCACTTCTCTAGTCCATAAGAGGCATCAATTGCCTTTATTTGATTCAATTCATCATGATCAAACGATCATTACTATGATATTGTAGCGTGTTTTTATAGTGTCGTATACAGCTAGGATTCACGGGTCTATGATCGCGGCGATGTAATCCGCGGCGGAGCATCGTACAGCGGCATGACAGAACCGTCATTTTCGTTGGATCGAAGCCGTGCCAGGCCGTGACTAATCCAGTCATCCTCTCGTTCGCCAACGATGGGGCATGAGCGAGCATACGCCACAGTATTTGCAACAGTCAGACCGATACGAAGTCCCGTAAAACTTCCGGGCCCTCGATATGCAACAATGCCATCGACATCCTTCCAGCTAGCCGAAGTTCGTCGCAGGAGCGTATCAATATGAGCCAGCAGATCACGCGCTAGCGTTCGATCAGCTCGCCAGGTATCCTGCTCAATTAACTCGCCATCAGTACCATATAACCCAACGAATGTGTTTGGCGAGTCTGTACGAACTGCAAGTATCATGCCAGCACGTCCTTGTTCATCGTCACCGTGCGAGATTCGTCATGAGGATTGGTTGTAATCGATATGACAATTCGATCATCTGGCAAGACTGCCTGTATCGTTTCCGCCCACTCAACAACAGTCACCGTATGAGAATCACCCAGCGACTCCGCCAGCTCATAGGCCATCACACCCGACTCATGCAAACGATAAAAATCATAATGCACCAGCCTCATATCATCCCGGCACTCATACTCACGGCTTAAGGTAAAACTCGGGCTCTGCACATCATCATCAGCCCCAAGACCCCGTCCCAACCCCTGGACAAACGTCGTTTTACCAGCCCCAACATCGCCAAGCAACTCAATACATTCGCCTCCGGTTAAACGGCTAGCAATCTTCTCGCCGAGTCGGCGCATGTCTTCATCAGTTTTTATTATCACGACTACCAGTATAATTCAGCTGACAACGAAACTATACAAGTTATGGTTTTATCGAGTATCATAGTTGTAGCAACACAAGGTGGGATATCTATTACAATGACACGCGACAATAACAGAACAAAGGCAATCCGGGTATGAAACTTCACGATCAACAAATCGAACGGTTGCTCGTGTCAAAGAAACAGCTCGATAATGGAAGGGTGGCCGAGCTAAAGGATGAGGCGGCAGCGGCAGGTGAAAGCCTGCAAGAAATCGTTCTGAAACATGAGATTTGCAATGAAGAAGAGCTCACGAAATACTACGCTGAAGTGAGCGGAGTTCCGTACATCGCAATCGATTCGCGGGAGCTAACGCGCGACATCGTATCAGCTATCCCGGAACGAATTGCCCGTCAATACATGGCGGTCGTATTTCAAATCGACGCCGACGGAACACATCATCTTGCCATGACCGACCCTGACGATCTGCAATCAATCGATTTCATTCAAAAATACACGGGTACGAAACTTAGCATTTACGTCGCGTCTCAAGATAATATTTTGACAGCGCTTCAAGCATACCGGGAAGGTTCCGAAGAAGAAATAAGCAAAACCATCCAGGTCGAAGGTGATGAAACCGAGGAAGAAGTCTCCGCCTCTGATATCGCTGAAGACTCACCCATCGCCCAGACGGTCAACCTCATCTTGGAGTTTGCCATCCGCGCCGGCGCCAGTGATATTCATATTGAACCACGCGATGAGTATGTCAGTATCCGATACCGAATTGACGGCGTGTTGCGCGAGGCTAACAAGCTGCCCAAAAACGTGCATGGGGCACTTATTTCTCGTATTAAAATCCTCAGCAACCTCAAAATTGATGAACGGCGCGCGCCGCAGGACGGCCGTTTCAAAATTAATCTCGGCGGCAGAGCGTATGCCTTTCGTGTCAGCACATTGCCTATAACAACTGGTGAGAAAGTAGTTATGCGTATTTTAAATGAAAGCTCTAAAGCGCTCTCGCTGGCCGAACTTGGTTTCTGGGGGATCGCCAAAAGTCGTATCGAAGACGCCATTAAGCAACCGCACGGCATGATACTGGTGACAGGCCCAACTGGATCCGGCAAATCAACCAGCCTGTTCAGCATCCTGAGTATGCTCAATGACCCGAAAGTTAATATTTCAACCGTTGAGGACCCAGTTGAATACAAAATCCCCGGCACCAACCAGACACAGGTCAACCCTACTGCAGGGATGACATTTGTAGCTGGGCTTCGGGCGCTGCTCAGGCAAGACCCAAACATTATCATGGTAGGTGAGATTCGTGATGGCGAAACGGCCAATCTCGGCGTACAGGCCGCACTGACCGGACATTTGGTATTTTCAACGCTCCACACGAACAATGCCGCTACGTGTCTGCCGCGTTTACTTGATATGGGCATTGAGCCGTTTTTGATTGCCAGCACCGTACGCGCAGTCGTCGGGCAGCGGTTAGTCCGTAAACTCTGCACCAGTTGCCGCGAAAAATTTGAGCCAGATGAAACAAAGATGAAGGAAATCATCAGCTTGTTTAATCTGGATATATCGACCTATCAGGCACATCTTCATGAACTTGAGCAACAAGCCGCCAAAGAAGCCATTGGCGGTAATGTCAATGAACAGCCACTATCGTCGACTGGCAATTCGATCAATTTCCTGTACCGCGAGCATGAAGGCGGCTGCGAAGAATGCAACGGATCGGGCTATACCGGTCGGCGCGGCATCTACGAGGTGCTCGCTAACACTAACAACATCCAAAAGCTTATCGTGGGCAATGCCACCAGCACTGATATCCAAACCCAATCTATCCGCGAAGGCATGATCACCATGCAGCAGGACGGTTTAGTCAAAGCCCTGCGCGGCGTCACGAGCATTGAAGAAATCCTAAGGGTCACGAGGGAATAATGGCATCATTCAGCTACACAGCCCAAGGCAAAGACAACACGCTCGTCAACGGGCATATTGAAGCCTCCAGCCGCGAAGCGGCCATGCAAGTGCTTATCAACCAAGGAAACCGGCCAATATCAATCACCTCTGCCAAAGGTAAAAACGATATCTTGTCATTTATTAAGCCAAAAGTAAAAACAAAAGACATCGTCATTTTTACTCGCCAGCTCTCGACGATGATTAGTGCAGGTGTGCCATTGCTACGGGCAATTACTACCCTGAGCAACCAAACAGATAACAAAACATTTAAAGAAGTCTTGGATCATGTCAGCAAGGACGTGCAGTCTGGCACATCACTCGGCGAGGCATTCAGCAAACACCCAGAAGCCTTCAGCGATATTTTTGTAAATATGGTACGCGCCGGGGAAGCTGGAGGTATTTTGGATGATATTTTAAAACGTCTGGCCGTTCAGCAGGAAAAAAATGACTCTATCAAGAAAAAAGTAAAAAGTGCCATGACGTATCCAACAATCCTGATAATTATCACCATCGGTGCGTTCTTCGGATTAATGCTTTTTGTTATTCCGCAAATTGGCAAGATCCTTCTTGACCTTGGTGGACCTGATGCCGAACTCCCTATGATTACCCAGGTCATGCTCGGTCTCAGTCATTTTATGGTGGCAGATTGGTACATCGTCTTTGGAGGACTTGCCGCACTCGTATTTGGGCTCAGGACATATTTTCGAACGCCGAATGGACGGCATGTGCTGCATTATGCGCTCATCAAGGCTCCGATTGTCGGACCAATTATCACCAAAGTCGCCGTGGCACGATTCGCACGTACATTTTCATCACTGATTGGTGCTGGTGTGAGCGTTTTGGAGACGTTACGAGTCACCGGAAATGCCCTCGGTAATGATGCCTTTAAGGATGAACTCACAAAAGGTGCTGAGGCGGTTAAAGCCGGACAACAACTATCACAAGCACTCGAAAAAGGTGGACTGTTCCCCGCTATCGTCCCGCAAATGCTAGCCGTCGGTGAAGAAACTGGCGACACGGCCGAAGTTCTTATCAAAGTAGCTGACTTTTTCGAAGAAGAAGTCGACGCGACAATTGCCAGTTTGAGTTCTATCATTGAGCCAGTCATGATCGTCTTTATGGGCGGTATGGTCGGGCTAGTGGCCGTTAGTGTGATGGGACCCATCGCCAGCCTGAGCCAAAATGTTAAGTAAGATCCGTTGTTTACGTCTCATTTAGAACAATTAGCCTAAGGCCGTGTTAACACTTCACGCCATGACAACATATCATACGTGCTTGTCACGGGGAAATTCGGCGGCGGCGCGTATCGCAAGTTCTCGTCATAAATATTATTTGTGTAGCGATAACCTGCCCAACAACTCGCATTACTCGCAGTACCGCATAGCATAACTGACCATGTCCATAATTGGTTAGAAGCTAGCGATCCGAAAAAGGTCAGCTGCTGCGAACTATTTGGATAGCCTTGTACCCAGCCACCAGTCGCATTATATTTTTGACGTATGCCAACCCCTCCAGATTTTGCAATTAATGCGCCATGGATCATTAATGGTGCTCCAGCATATGGTGCAATTTCAACATTGTTTTCAGCTATCAAACCAATAGTATTCGTACCGCTATATTGATCGGCATACCTCATATTGCCTGCGATTACCACATTTGAGTCACCCCCAACCGCTAGCCGCGCGCTCGCAATGGTTACACGTCCATTAAACCCATTCGGTCCGGCTGAACGAATCCAGACATTGTCCTCAACAAAGACGATACCATTCGCCGGTGTGGCAATATTACTTGCGACACTTGTTCGAGTCAGTGCGCTGCTATATGGTGTTAAATTGTCGCGTTCATTAGTTACTTTTTCAAGTGTATATGTCCCGTTATCATTCAGCGTGATCAGATATCCCACCGTTTTTGAGAATGTGCTGCTAACTGGTGGAATATAGGCATTAGTTCGCGCAGGCTGGGCGTTACAAGCTGTTGCAGTGTTATTACCAGTAGCAACTTTTTTTAAGTCGCACACATCAGCTGACAATCTATTAAAATCAATTTGTGGCACTGGGTACTGCCAGCTGGTTTTATTGCGGGTATTACAATTTGTTGGTGATGTGATGCTCGGATCACACCAGACGCCAGGCTTTGTCGAGTATGCTCCAGGGCCACTCCAACTAGGGACAACATACGATGAATTACTGCTTGTGACATTATCTGAATTGGGCCCATCCATCTTGACGCCTACGTTTGAATGAACTGCGCCATTGGCATTTTCGGTATTACCAAACCATAATGCTGTATTACCGGCAACAGCATAGGTACTAAACGACGGCGCACCGATGCGTACTTCGATTGTGCGTGTCACGGGGTATATACCGGCAGCTTTTCCGATCGAACGAACAGTAGCGATGGTTGACCCGGATGATCCCGGTTTAATCCATAATGTATATGTACCAAGAAGTGTCCCGTCGGCATCCTTGTATGAATGTTCGTATGGTCCATATCCATATGTATTCTGGCTCGACGGCCAGGTATTACCATCTTTATAATCAGTATTATCGTGATTAATATGCCACAAATAGTAGTTTGCACCGGCTTCGGCAATGTTAAAAGCAGTTTCACTGGCTTTCGCCCGCGCCGTCGTACCGACTGTCGTAATGATCATCTGTGCAACTGCGAGCGAGAGAATGGCAAATACGACAATAAAAGTCATGATAGTGACAAGTGAAAATCCTTGAGAATTCTGTTGTCCATGCATACTTAGTAATTAACCTTTCGGTTACGAATAATGACTGAGGATTGGACTTGGGTTTCTTTGTTACTGCCAATGGCTTTGTCATGAATAGATATCATGATACGTTTGATATCTTTGAGCTGATCTGTCGTAAATGGGCCTGGGTTGCCACTTGCATCATAGTAAGCAAAGAGTGATCCCACCTGTTCGTAGCCGCTTATCAACACGATGGTAGTTTTATCACTTGCATTATATACGTAATTTGGAGCATACCCACTGGCGGGGATTTTATCGGCCTTGAGCGTCTTCGTTGATGAGTCATAATAATACGTCACCTGTGAAAGTGTGGCATCCTGCGGTGAAAAATAGGCATATATTGTCAACTTTTGATCTGACGCCTCTGTAATTCTTGTTCCGCTGCGAACGACTTGCTGCATACGTTGCAGCGCTATAAGCTCTTGGTTTGTGTTGACCATCGTTGTACTAATTTTCAGCAGATCCCGAATCGTTGAGCCAAAAATCACCGTCATAGCTATCGAAATAATAGCAACCATCGCTATCGCTAATACAAGTTCAATAATGGTGACACCTCGATTATGGTGTGACATTGACACCACCTTGCACCCCAGGAGCGATGCTGTTTTGTTGTATTGTCCCCCCGCCCACCGAGACTTTGAGCGTATAACCACCGGTAGCTGCCGAAGACAAATCAAACTGCCGCGTAATCTGGCTAGAGGTATCACTGCCAACAGTTGTGCTGGCGATACTTACACCTGATTTTTCAAGTGTTACAACTGCTCCGTTTACATTAGCCCCTTTGATAATAATGTCAGTCGTCGCAATATCAGGGCTCGCCAAGGACGCTATTGACGGCTCGACACTTGAAATTCGCGGTAGTGCACTTGACGCGACGGTATGTAATTGGATCGTTTGCATGTAGCCGTTAGCTGCCGGTACATTACCGGAAGGAATAGTAAAGGGCTGGTACGACATCGCACCGACAGCCACCCACACTGCGCCCAGATACTGACCGCTACTGCAGGCTTGCATAGCCCCTTGACAGATCAAATACTCCCCTGGCGTGAGCGCGCCAAGTGATACCTCACCACTGGCATCGGCCGTAACTGTCTGATTGTAGCTATAGGTCATATCTGCGGGATCAGTATAAAGCTTATAACCGCCACGTATATCAAATGATGCGCCCGGGCGTGGGTTACCGACACCATCAACTATTGTCGCAAATAGACTGTTATTTGAGATAGGGTCGATACGCAGCGTCGCACTACTGACTTGCTGGACAAGAGCGCTTACATTAGGATAGGTAGGTACCAGCGCACCGCTAGCGGCAATCGTTGACAATGAGCTATAGCCGTTTTTTGATGCTGACACGACAAAACGTGGCGATGAGTCAGGAGCAATATCGAGAAACAGTGCAACACCATTGTCATCAGTGAGTTGTGTCTGATCAACCACGGGTGAGAGCGCCGCATTTTGTACTCTGACAGACGCACCATCTATTGCATTACCTGCCGAATCCACTATCGTTACTACGATGGCAGACGTATTACCGCCGGTTTCGGCGACGCGAGCGGTAAAGATACTATTTAAACTCGCATACTGGGTATTACTCTTTTTATCATATACATCAACTTGCGCAAATTTATAATCTTTAGGATTTGTATCTGCCGGTTTGCCAGTTGCCGGTGGTCCATTACGGCATAAATATGCCAAGTTTGGCGGATACGGCAGACACCCGTCATACGCATCATCACCATAATAAATGCGATACCTGGCTTCGTATTCATGTCCTGAGATTGTAATGGTTTTTGTCGAAGGTAAAGGAGTAGCGCTGGTCGTAATACCACCTCCCGCAACTGCGAGACTGTCATAAGGCATCGATCGCAACCACTCCATCTCCTGCACGGCAAGCCCATACGCATTCGCTCGAATTGTCGCAGTTGCCGCAGCACGCAAATAGGTTAAAAGTGCCGTCATAACGCCTACCATAACAATAGCAAATACTGCTATCACAATAATCATCTCAGTGATAGTGAAGCCATGTGCTTTGCTTGCCCGCCTGATCATTTATACTCCGATAATACCATAAGCAGTATATGTCTCTGATAAATCATCTTGACTATAAAACAACATGCGATCTATACTTATGCTTAAGATCTGGTATTTTCTATGACCGATCAGCATCAATCTAAAAGGGGGGCATTCATGCTCAAAAAATCATCACAAAGAGGCTTCACAATCGTTGAGCTCTTGATCGTAATCGTTATCATCGGTATTTTGGCCGCTTTGGTCCTCAATACTTTCGCGGATTCACAGAAACGTGCGCGTGACACACAGCGAACAACTGACATTTCAGCACTTGCGACACAGCTTGAGGTCTATTACAACGACCATGGTGCCTACCCGCAATATTCACAAATTGACTCGCTTGCGAAAGCAAAAACTGCTTTCCCTGGTATCAGTGAAGACGCTCTCGACGCACCGTCTAATCCAACCACTGAAACATTTGACCTTAAGTCAGCTGCTAGCACTGGCGTGTCTGAGTACGGTTATGTTGCCCTGAACGGTACAAACGCTTGCGCCACCGATGACGCATGTACAACATTTACCCTTACATGGACAAAAGAAGCTCCAAAACCAGGCGAGCAAGCTCTTCAGACTAAAAAGAGTCTTAACTAGTACCAAGGTTTACACAATAAAAACTGCCCTAAACCAGGGTAGTTTTTATTGTTAAATGATATACTTAAGTATAAGAGTTATTCAGGATGGGCATGAAACAAACGTATTTCTTACCGCATAGTCAAGTTGTGGGAATCGACATTAGCCATACCTATATCAAATCGATGTCTATTCACATGCCCAAGTGGAGTGTAACGAGCTATGGGTCAACCAATGCTGATCCTCAGAAACTGCGTACTAGCCTGACTGGTGATCCTGATTATCTCATCACTCTGCTTAAGGATTTGTTTACAAAAAACCTCGTCGGGAAAATTGACGGCTCACAAGTTATTATCGGTATACCTACTAACCTGACCTATAACCGCAGCGCCTCGCTCCCTAAAGAAGCTATCAAGAAAATCGACGAGGCCGTATCACTCGAAGCCAGCCAATATATTCCCGTGGCACTTTCGGAGCTGAATCTCTCATACGAGATACTTTCGGAAACTGAGGACTCGGTAGAGGTGCTTATGTCCGCCGCCCCGAAAAAGATTGTTGAAAATGTCGTCACAGCCTGTCGTGAAATTGGCCTCACTCCGCTTGCGGTTGAGCCGAGTATCAACGTTGTCGGCAAACTAATCACCTCGACTGAGCAGGGGAATTTGCCAACG
>CAZHGM010000031.1:0-9540 GCA_964532145.1 uncultured Candidatus Saccharibacteria bacterium
ATTAGTAAGGCTCTGTAGGCCATTATCACCTAATGCGATGTAGTGTCCGGCAGTAGCGACACCGTCGTTTTTACCTTTGCGGACTTTGCGGTACTTGGTTTTTTTCGGTAGAAGCATTATCGTTCACTCCTTTCACCCTTGTAAATCCAAACCTTAACGCCGATAATACCGGCTCCTGGCTGCATGGCACGAGCGCAGTGGTAGTCGACATCAGCACGAAGCGTATGGAGCGGCACCGAACCCTGAATAATCTTTTCTCGACGACTCATTTCAGCACCGTTTAATCGTCCGGCTACCTCAATCCTGATACCCTTAGCGCCGGCATTCATGCTGTTTTGAGCTGCCATTTTAGTAGCGCGGCGAAAATTAATACGGCGTTCGAGCTGCCGGGCAATGTTTTCAGCTACAATTTTTGCAGCTAATTCAGGTCGCTTTACTTCTTCGATGTTGACGCGGACAGTTGTCTGTAGGACTTTCTCAATGTCGCTCTTGAGTTCAGTAACACCTGAGCCGCCACGGCCGATCACAACACCGGCTTTCGCAGTGTGGATCGTCACGGTCGTCATGTTGGCAGACCGCTCGATGTCAATCTGGTTGATAACTGCCCGAGTAGCAAATTTATCTTCGATCAGCTTGCGGACTTTGATGTCTTGGCCAAGCCAATTAGCAAAGTCTCGCTTTCCGGCAAACCATTTGCTTCGCCAGTTTTTACTGACCTGAAGACGCATGCTGATCGGGTTAACTTTTTGACCCATTACTTCGTCTCCTTCTTCTCGGCAGCCTTAGCTGGCGCTGATTTAATTTTCTTCTCTCCGCTTACCAGTACAGTAATGTGACTGGTACGCTTCTGATACGGTTTGGCACGACCCATAGCACCAGCACGGTAACGCTTAAGGCGTGGGCCCGCCGATACCATCAGGGTGTCAATCATCAGGGTTTTCTCATCTATACCGTCATTGTTAAGAGCGTTGGCTTTGGCGCTTGCAATAACTTTGGCAACTGGACGAGCGGCGCGGCGCGGCGTATGCTGCAAAATGATAAGTGCATCCGCGACACTGCGGCCTCGTACAAGACTGGCAACTTCACCAACTTTACGCGGTGTCATGTCGACCCCGCGAGCAACGGCTCTAGTTTTTAGAGTATCAGCCATTATTTCTTCTCCTTACCGCCATGTTTACGGAATTTGCGTGTCGGAGCGAATTCACCAAGCTTGTGGCCAACCATGTTTTCACTTATGTACACTGGTACGTGAACACGACCGTTGTGTACGGCAATGGTGTGTCCGACCATTTCCGGAGAAACAGTGCTAGCACGCGCCCAAGTTTTAATAACAGTCCGATCGTCGGCTCCCAGAGCTGCGACTTTTTTCGCCAGCTTGAAGTCGACGAATGGCCCTTTTTTGAGTGATCGACTCATATATTACCTCTTCCTCTTCGCTTCATGGCGAGTTCTTACGATATCTTTGTCGGTATTCTTGCGACGGCGAGTACGGTAGCCGAGTGTCAGCTGACCCCACGGTGTACGTGGTGCTTTACCGGTACCGTGACGGCCGCCATCACCACCACCATGTGGGTGATCGACAGCGTTCTGGACGACACCACGAACAGTTGGACGAATGCCCATGCGGCGTTTACGCCCAGCTGAGCCAATTTTGACATTCTGGTGCTGTTCGTTGCCGACAACACCGATGCTAGCCATGCATTCCAGACGGAAACGACGGACTTCACCTGATGGCATACGAACTTGAGCGTAATTGCCCTCTTTAGCCATGAGCTGAGCTTTCGTACCAGCGGCGCGTACCATTTGGCCGCCTTTGCCGGCGGAGATTTCGATACCATAGATCTGAGAACCTACTGGGATATTTGCCAGCGGCAAACGGTTGCCCGTTTCGATAGCAGCTGCCTCGCCGCTTTCGACTTTACTGCCGACTTTCATGTCGCGGGCAGCTACGACGTAGTGGTATAGGCCATGCTGGTCTTTGATACGAGCGATACGAGCACTGCGGTTCGGATCGTATTCGATGTGCTCAACCGTTGCTTTGATACCAGCAGCCAGCTGATGGTTCATAAGCCGATACATTTTCTTGACACCGCCGCCTTTGTGACGAGTGGTGATACGGCCTTGATTGTTACGGCCAGCGGTTGATTTGCGGATGCGCACCAGGCTTTTAATTGGTTTTTTTGTCGTAATATCAGAGAAATCTTGGCTCGTCATGCCGCGTCGGCCGTTAGTGGTCGGGTTGTAAGCGTTGATAGCCATTACTTCTTCTCCTTTGCCGCTGTGTCCTGTGACTCAGCCTCTTCTTTGAACAGCTCGATAACACCTTCGCGAAGTGTGACGTATGCTTTTTTACTATCGGTTCGTTGAGCGCGGCCGGGATTCTGGCGTTTTCCTCGGTAGGCGCGGACATTTTTGCCAGTCTGAATAACGGTACGAACATCTTTTACTTTGACGCCATCATATTGGCCTTCAACAGCTTTGATGATCTCAGCTTTGTTGGCAGTCATCGGCACCATAAATACGTACGTACCGCTTTGACTTGCCACATAGGCTTTTTCGCTCATACGAGGGATGAGGGTGATCATGATGTCGCCTCCTTTCGCGTGCGAAGTACATTTGCCGGGGATAGCCATTGCTCAATCATATCGACTGATTTACGGCTGAGTAGTATTACGTCGGCGTCGAGAATGTCAACGACATTAAGGAAGTTGGCCTGAACAGCTTTGACCTGAGCAACATTCCGCGTTGCGCGCCGCACGAGATCGTCTTTTTCACTGACGACCAGAAGCACACGTGCTCGTGGATCAATGTTCTGGTCGGTAAGCAGTTTCACAGTCTCCTTTACTTTACCGTTGGGGCAGGCAAATGTCGGGATAACCGTAATTTTCTTGGCGGAGTTCGCCAGACTGAGAGCTTGACGAAGCGCCACACGTTTGCTGTTCGTAGAAATACGCTTGGTGTAGTTTTCGTGGCCGGTTGGACCAAACACGATACCACCACCGCGCCAAATCGGGTTACGGGATGAGCCGAAACGAGCCCGGCCGGTACCTTTTTGCTTCCATGGTTTTTTACCACCACCGCGGACATCGCCACGTTCTTTTGTCTTGGCATGTGCACTGCGGGCGCCAGCCTGGTGGCTAGTGTACGCCAGTTTCAGCAGCTCATGATTTGTCACACTGAGACCAAAGACGTCTTTACTGAGTTTCGGAGCAGTCTGTTCAGCCATTATGATTTACCTCCGATAGTTACAATCCCTTTGCGCGGGCCAGGTACGGCGCCTTTGACACCGATGAGATTGTCTTCTTTGTCAATGTAGGCGATACGAAGGTTCTTGACAGTGACTTGTTCACTGCCCATCTGCCCGGCCATCGTTTTGCCTTTGAAGATTTTTTGCGGGTACATGCTGCCGATTGAACCGACTTTGCGAGTGTCACCTTTGCCGCCGTGCGTTTTACGCTGGCGTTTAAAGTTATGCCGCTTGATGGTGCCGGCAAAGCCTTTACCCTTTGACGTCCCAGTGACGTCGACATGATCGCCAACTTCAAAAACAGTGACGTCGAATGCGTCACCGATCTTGATATCAGCAGGAAGCTCAGACATGCGAACTTCAGAGATGACTTTTGGAGTCACTCCAGACTTCTTGACATGTCCCGCTACGGCCTTGCTCAGGTTTTTACCCTCACCATACCCGATCTGCACAGCAGCGTAACCGTCGGATTCGTCGGTTTTCACCTGAGTTACCGTGCAGGGGCCGGCCTGGATGAGCGTTACGGGAATCATAACGCCGTCCTCACCGAGGATTTGGGTCATACCAATTTTGGTACCGAGGAGAGTTTTCATGAACTCTTGTCCCTTCCGATAGGAAATCCTATCCCACTTAAAATTCTTGGTGGCTAGCCGTATCCGTAGACGTGCTCACACACCAAGAAATTGATATTTCTTAAAAGTAACCGGCTAATTATATCAGAGTGTAACCAGGGGTGTCAACAGATTATTCCTGATTGCTCACATCGACACGGCAGGGGTGGACGGATGAGCGGAGACTACGACGATAACTGTTTCGTATACAACAAGACGGAGCTTTGGAGAGAACTGATGATACGCTGTATGCCATCGGCAGTGCCACGGAAAGCGGTATACTGTTCGTTCAGCCTCGTCTCAGCAGCACGGAACGCGCCCGCATCTTGGCTTGAGTTCGCATCGCGCAGTGCAGCCCAGGCATCACGAACTGCTGTTGCTTTACTCGTCAATGACTGATGCGCCAATCGCAGACTCTCGGGTGGCGTAACTGCTCCGAGACCGGTGACGGCGTCGTCCCACGCATCGGAGTATTCATTAATGCCACCAAATCCGCCGCTCGATGGTGCAGACACGGCATCACTAAATAGCGTACTGATATGTTTGAGGTATTCAGCGGCGGCCAACATGTCCTCAATGCTGCGCTGAAGCTTCTGGTAGGTAGCTGCTGTCGTCTGGCACGTTTCTCTGGCGTTTCTTGCCGGTCCGTACCAACTCACCACATCCAGCCCTGAGGATAGGCACGAAGTCGGAGCATGGAGCGAGCCGCGCAGATCATTGATAATTTCCTCGGCTACTGTTTCAGAACTGGCAGATTGTTTCCCGCGGTCAATCACGCTGCGTTTCATAACTGCAGTCTGGCGTTCATAGCCACGCTTAACACTGTCAGCAGTCACGATCATTGTGATTACACCGACGATAACAAGCATCACAAACGGCAAGATAACTCGATTGGATATTCGCAGACGAGGCAAGGTATGCGCACTGCGCGGCTGACCTTGTTTCTTAACAGCAGTGACTTTTGGCGGTTTCTGTTCGGTAATGGCCGCTCCTGGATTTACATCCACACGCATACGGTGACCGTGACGATTTACAAACTTTTCGCGGCTCATGAGCGAATCCCCAATGCCGGAGAATATAATTCGCCGCCAAGCGGCCAGGCATTCGGCGTGCAACCCTGCATATTTGTTAACTGCGGCTGCATCACTGGTGCTGGCTCGTTCACCGCCGGGCATGATCGGTGACCAAGTCCAAGCCAATGGCCAATCTCGTGGTTAATCATCATCTGCCGGTACGATGCTTGGTCAGCACCTGCCTTGGTCCACGACTGATCAACTGTCTGCCAGCGATCTTGGTTGATGACAACGGCTTTTCCTACCGTACACCCTGCTGTAGGTTCACATGAGCTAGAAAATGATGCTATTTGCGATGATGCACTCAGATAAATTGTCATATCTCCCCCAGTTTCAACCTGCTGAAACGACACGCCTAGACGAGTCCAACCGCGTGCGTCGCTCAGTGTCGCTCGAACAACAGACGCAAATTCATCGAGGTTCGCCGCTATGGTCCCGCGTGACGAGAGATTGTATGACACGACGCGTGGGCCAGCTGGCTCGACTGGTTCCATCCATGCCGGTGTTGCTAGTTTTGGGATGGTTGCACCTGATATCTGTTCAAGTGGGGCGTTTAACCGCGGGGCAACGCACCAAGGTGTTGTCGCTTCATCGCATACGGGAGTGGCTTCTGCGGCAGCCCACAGAGAATATCCGCTGCTCATCCCGAGTGAAACCACGATAGCCACACTAGCGTAATATGCCCTAGACCATATCAAATGGAGTAAATGGTGGTGTGCTCTTGCCTGAACCCGTGAGCGCTGCATACTCCTAGTGTAGCGTATCGGTGCTATCATGAATATATGAAGCGTATCAGTATCATCCTTGTCGGCGTGGTCGTAGTTGTACTGGCCGCTGGTGCAGTGGTTCTTAAGACTCGTCCGCATACGCCACCTGCTGCACAGAACGCTCCAGCCGGTTCGGGCACGCGCCCAGCTGCAGTTACTATCCAACTGCCGCATGCCTCGCCCATCAATGCGCTCGTTGAGGATTACGAGGCGCTTGGCAGCACATGGCTCCTCGTGTCTAAAACTCATCCTTTGTCGGACCCTCATTATCAACCGATTGACCTTAAGCTACCCTCAGACGTTGCCACCAACATGAAAAAATCAGAAGAAGAGCGAAAAGTGCGTGCAATTATTGCCTCTGACACCAAAGTAATGTTTGACAGCGCAGCCAAAGCCGGAATAGAGCTCTACGTCGCCAGCGGATATCGGTCATATGATCTGCAAAACTATTACTACTCCAATTATGTTAAAACGAGCGGCGAAGTCGAAGCCAATAAATTTAGTGCCAAGCCAGGCCAAAGCGAACACCAGATCGGTCTGGCATTTGATGTCAGTCTTCAATCAAACGAATGTTACCTCGAAACGTGTTTTGGTGATACTGCGGGGGGAAAATGGCTGGCAGCTCATGCGCACGAATACGGCTTTATCCTGCGTTACCCGGCCGACAAGACCGTTGTTACAGGCTACCAATACGAACCCTGGCATTTCCGGTACGTTGGGAACGATCTCGCTGCAGCACTCTATCAAAGCGGCTTGACACTCGACGAAGCCGAGCCGTATCTCAAGACTGCACGTACGACACTACGAGATCACGCGCAAATCCCATAGTCCATCCCCTTCGCGGCTAGTCGTTGATTGTAACAAGATCGCCGAGCGTCGAGGAGATAAATGCCCGTCGTGAATCATAGGTTTCATTCGGGAACATGCTTGCGATATCGCCGGCAGCATTTTTAAGGGTGCGAAGCTGCAAGTTGCTTCGAGCGGCGAGACGCTCAGCAGCTCTATCGGCAGCTGTCCACTTGTACGACATAAATGTCGGGATGGCCTCTACCGCCGTAACCGTGTAAGCGCCCTTGACCTTACTAATTTTCATCGAGGCAATAACGCTTGTCAGTTCATTTGCCTGCAACTGTGAGCTAAGCATGTTACCGATTGAGTACCATACCAGCGCGGTATGCCCGTCATTACCTGCGACTCGTTCTACCGTCTGTAGTACATGCGGGCCAGTACCAATCACGATATCTGCCCCCAGACGCGCAAACAGTTTCGCTGCGTCACGCTGGTCCTGGTTTACGACCGAGCTATCCTCAGTCCCCCAGTGCGCCGACACGATAACAATATCTGCATGAGTTCGCGCTTCTGCCATAAGTTGCGTGACAAGCGCAACATCGTGATACATATTCACACTATAGCTTTGTGAAACCGGACTGTTGCTAAAATCCGCAAAGGCGATAAAAGCGCATTTCACGCCATTTTTCTCAAAATAGCTCACCTCTCTCTGTTGTTCGGACGATGAGTTCGCCCCGTTCATGGCGAGCAGCGGTTGTTGGTGCCACACAGATCGCGATTCATCGATTCCGGTCTGGCCTTTGTCGTACATGTGATTTGTTGCCAGGTTAATGATCGTGCAGCCCGCACCGGTGAGATCGCGGGCGAATTCATTTGGCGCATTAAACGTAGGGTAGCCGCTTACGCCGAGCTGCTCTCCTGCCACCGGTGTTTCCGGGTTGCAGAATACTGCATCAGCCTGACGTAGCCTAGGAGCAATATCGGTGAAATAACCACGAAAATCATAACCCTTTTCACGCTTTGCCTGCGAAACAATCGAGTCATGCGCCAACATGTCGCCCATGGCACGGAGCGTTATCACATGAGAGGGCGTCTGCGACGAAGCCCGTGGTGTCGTCTTGGGGGCCACACGAGAAACCGCTAAGCGGGGTACGGCATAAAGCACGGTGATCATCAACACGCAGCAGATTGCCGCTATGATTACTAGGAGCCGATATCGCCGTTTCTGATTTCGATTTATCATGTGTAATAGTGTATCGTCTTCATGGTATGATTGGAATATGAGGGACCGTTCGCTTCACGAAAGACCACAGACATCATGGATGGCACTCCTGTTCCTAACCATCGCCGCTGGTATCGCCAGCTGGTATGTAGTGTACACTCAGCGCGGGATTGATATCGAATACGACGAAGCTGCAGCACTGTCTGCGCACACTCTCAGCAAAGAACAAAAGCGTATTGAACTGGGTGATGGTCAGTCGGTCTTTGTCCCGACGCTTTCTCTGTTTCGCCCAAATCATAGCTGGATGTACGTGTCAAAACAGGCCGCACTCGCCTCGAGTTATCAGCCGGATACATTAACTCCCCTTACTGTTCCCACGGCAGCAAGCGATGCGCCTATGCAACTTCGTGCGGATGTCAGCCATCAACTGACGGCATTATTTGAGGCAGCCCACCGCGGTACTCATGAGCTAATGGTATCGAGCGCCTACCGTTCGATCGCCGATCAAAAAGCTCTCTACGACGAATTTGTCGCAACGAAAGGCGAATCTATGGCGCACCAATACGTTCTAGCGCCAGGCACGAGCGAGCATCATACAGGGTATGCGGTGGATGTGACCGACGCTTCGACTGGCTGCACCCAGTCATCTGACAAATGTAACCTGTCGTTCGAGTCGGCAGCGTGGCTGGCTGAACATGCTCCTGATTTTGGCTTTATTATTCGCTACCCAAGTGGCAAAGAACCGGTCACTGGCATCGCTCATGAACCCTGGCATCTTCGATATGTTGGTGTTGCGCTTGCCAAAGGTCTGACGGCCGCAGATGTCACGTTTGATGAATTCGTTCAGCAAGCCACCCCGGGACGAGTTCGCTAGCCCCTAGATAACTATGCCTGCAGGCAAAAAATACGTCACAATAGCGACGACAACCAACAGCGCATATTCTATTTTGCGGTCAACTTGGAAATGATCATGGCTCGCAAATAGTAGCCCGAGAAACAATCCGAATGGTAATCCGTTCAATACGAGACCGCCAAGCTGAAGAGGGTGAGAAAATTTTATCCAAAGCGAACCTAGCACGATGTAGAGGATGATCTTAAGGAAATAACCCCCATCAGACTCTACTGCTGGCCGCGGTCGCGTGGCGCGACGTTTTGTTAATGGTGTTGGCATAAGCATAAGTATAACAAAATCCCGCTCGTATGAGGAGCGGGATGGTAGCACCGAAAATATCTCTTAGCTTTTTTTGTCGGCAGGACCGCCGAGGTGTCGTCGCGCCGTGTCGCCTACGGTGCCAGCAGTTTGCTTTGCATCATCGGCCACCCGCGATGCGCGCTCTTTAGCGTCAGTCGCAAGTTCATTCCATTCTTTACTAGCGCGTTGCGCCATGTCTTTTACTTCTTTGGAACCATCTTTGGCAGCCTTTTTAGCCTGCTCAGCTTTTTGATTCGCTGTAGCCTTGGCCTCTTCAGCTTTTCGGCGGATGTCATCGCGAGTTTCTTTCCCGCTTTTAGGCGCAAACAACAAACCAGCGATTGCACCAGCAGCTGCTCCGATAACTGCTGCACCAAATGCTTTACCTTTCGACATATCATTCCTCCTTTTGGAATTAATCATAATTGTCTGCTACTTAGTATACATATCATTTGGAGATTATATGTGATCCAGACAACAAAAACCCGCAGGCTTACCTGCGGGTCACAATCTACCGATACGAGCTACATTCGAATTTCTGCATCGCAACCAGCTGGAAGGCTAAGGTTCTGCAAGCTGTCGATCGTCTTTGGAGTTGCACCGATGATGTCGATCAGACGCTTATGGACACGCATCTCG
>CAZHGM010000032.1:0-9330 GCA_964532145.1 uncultured Candidatus Saccharibacteria bacterium
TCGCCCAAAAACGCTGTGATTGATTTACGCCAAATCGGACCGGCCATGCCAGAACCGCCTGATGTCATTGCTTCGTTCTCATTATTGCCGACCCACACACCGACAGTAATACTGGGCGTGTAACCAATTGTCCATGCATCGTGGTTATTGTCAGTACTGCCGGTTTTAACCGCAACTTTGCGGCCCGGGATATTAAGCGAGCTTCCGAATGTCGGCGAACGCGCGGCGTTATCAGACAAAATATCGGATATCAGGTATGACGCCTGTTCAGATTGAACCCGTGTCGCTTTCAAAGCATGCTTGTACATGACTTCACCGTATTTATTGTCAATCTGCTGGATCGTGGTTGGCTCATACTGATTGCCGCCGTTTGCAAAGGCCGCATAGGCGTTGGTCATATCAAGCGGTCTGGTTTCAGCCGAACCAAGTGCTAGACTCAGATTGCTGTTTTTGTCCTTGGTAACGGTTGTGATCCCCATACGCTGCGCGGTATCGATCGCATTGTCGACACCCAGCTCTTTCATGACTTTGACCGCAGGAATATTAAGCGACTGTGCGAGAGCATTTCGCAAAGATATATTACCTCGAAACTTGAAATCAAAGTTATTCGGTTTGTAACCAGCAAAATCAGTTGCTTCGTCTTTGAGAATAGTTGCCGGTGTGACAATCCGCTGATTGAGAGCTTCCGTAAAATAAATCGGCTTGAAACTTGAGCCAGGTTGCCGCGTACTAAGCGCAACATTGAACTTGCCCCACTGCTCATTGCCATAGTCGGCGCTACCGACAAGCGCACGGATTTCGCCGTTTTTAGGATCAATCGCAACCAGTGCCGCATTGCGGCCGCCGCCGCGAGCATTGATGGCTGTTTGATCACGCACAATTTGCTCGGCTTGTTCCTGCCAATCGAGATTGAGTGTGGTTTTGACACGGTAGCCTGAGCGTTTGACCGTTTCCTCGCCGTATTTTTTCTCCAACTCTGCAATGACCATTTCGACAAAATGCGGCGCTTTAGTGATTTCAGCTGGCTTCTCCGGGGCATAAGCGAGCTGTACGGCGAGCGCTTCTTGTTTCTGCGCTTCGGTAATTTTTTTGTCTTCAACCATCCGCCGCAGAACGCGTTCCTGCTGTTTTTTGGCCTTGGCCGCATCTCCTGATATCGGCGAGTATGCACTTGGTGCTGGTAAAATCCCGACGAGCATACTAGCCTCCGCAAGACTCAAATCCTTGGCTTCTTTGCCAAAGTACGTATGCGCTGCCTCATCAATCCCAAAAGCGCCTTCCCCGTAGTAGACCGAGTTCAAGTACATGTCTAAAATTTCATCTTTGGTGTATTGCCGATCAACCGCGATCGCCATAGCAAGTTCCTGGTACTTTCGGAAAAAGTTTTTGTTGCTGGAAAGCAGCGTATTTTTTACCAGTTGTTGCGTCAGCGTCGAGCCACCATAGGCAGTGGCATCACGACTCGCGACGTTGGCATAGAGTGCCGCCACCAGGCCTTTGAGCGACACGCCGGAGTGACGATAAAAGTCCTTGTCTTCGCTCGAGATAAGCGCATCTTTCACTGATGATGATATTTCACTCAGCACAAGGCGCTTGAGCGGCTTGCTTGTACCCGACGAATAAAAGGCCTTGCCTGTTATGTCGAGCAGCTCTACCCCAGTATTGTTGCGGTTCATCAATCGCTCAGGATCAGCGATATCACGCGCTAGCACAAGATAGGTAGCTATCGGTATCACAATCAACACAAGTAGAATCGGCAAACCGATCGCCAGCAGCTTTTGCCGGAAACTCAGCCGCCAAAACCATAGCCAACGATGCCGGGCCCGTCGTATTCGGCTAGGATGCTTTGTATATTTGCCTTGGCGCTTCATACCAACTTATTATATCAATCTATCGTATTCTGGTGTAATTTTGGCAATGGCTATTACGCTAAAAGAACAGCTTGAGCCCTCATCAGGGTCTCCTATGATTATTCGTATAAATTATTCTGCTCACAATGTTAGATTATGACACTACAATGTTCAGACGATTTGTCAAACATATCTCGATCAAGTATGCGATAATGTAATGTATGAATAGGTTTCAGCAAGAACTTGAAACAGCCAAAATTATTGCTAAACAAGCCGGCAGTATCATGTTGGAATATTTTGATGCTGATCAGCAAAAAGAAATCAAACAGGATGGTACGCCCGTCACAATCGCCGATAAACTCATCAACACCATGGTAATCGACGAACTTCGCCGGGTGTTTCCCAACGACATCGTCATCGGCGAAGAGGAGAGCACTGGCGGCTACGGCATGGGTCGGCGCTGGTTTTGCGATCCGATCGACGGGACAAAAGGCTATACCTGGGGCACACCGACAGCAATGTTTTCACTTGGCTTAGTTATTGATGGCATGGCGGTTCTTGGCGTGGCATACGACCCATTTCTCGACCGGCTCTACTATGCCGTAAAAGGAGGCGGCACATTTTGTAACGACCAGCCAATCCGTGTCTCAAAACTATCACTGCGCGAAGGAGTTGTCGCAATCGGCAGCAGTGCGCGCGAGCTTCGACGCGGCTTGCCATACTTAGACGCACTGCTGGACAATTCAGTCCAGACTTCTATCTTCAGCGGCGCAGTTTATAAAATGATGCTCGTTGCCCGCGGCAAGGCCGTCGGCTATACCGAAGCGCTCGTCAACGCTCACGACATGGCAGCCTCGCACGTCATCGTCGAGGAAGCTGGGGGCACTATCAGCGATATGCGCGGTAACACTTACGACTACACCAGACCATTTCGCGGCACAATCGTCTCAAACGGCGTTGTTCATGATGAGCTAGTAGCAATAATTAATGAGGAGCAATATGAAAATCACGAAACGCAGTAGAGACAGCATCCCCAAAGAACCTGCTCATGGTGGGAGTGGCTCGCGTAAAGTCTATGCGGCACCTGAACATCTACAGAGCACACATTTCGAGGCGATGACGCATGGATATTTACCAGCCGGTCAGATATTCGACTGGCATGATCATACCGATACCGAAGAAATTATGGTTATCCTTAGCGGCAGTGGCACTGTCTACGACGAAGACGGCACATATACCTACGAGTCGGGCGATGTTTTTATTTTCCCTGCTAACACGCAACACAAAATCGACAATCCAACTGACAACGAGAATGAATTCGTATTTGTGAGAGTAAAAGTTTGAAAAAAATTATTTTCCTCCATCGATCAGTCGGCAATAATCTTATTCAGGATGGCAATGTTTATGAGCTGCTTGCGTCATATCCGGACATTTCATTTACTGATTTTAACCAAAATACCGGCCTGTTACGGAACGCACACAGTACCCAGAACACTGAATATACGATGCCCGGTGGTAATACGACGCCACGTGATTATGCTGAATTATTTTCCAGCGATTACTCATCGCCGCTTAAAGATTTTGTGATGAATCATGACGTCGTCATCATCAAATCTTGTTACCCAAACTCAAATATAAAAACGAGCAACCAGCTTGAAACAATCAAAGATTTTTATCGTTCAATCACCCGGTTTTTTACGAGCTATCCGGATAAACATCTCGTCATTATGACATCACCGCCACTTACTCCATTCATGACAACAAAAGACAATGCCAAGCGTGCCGATACACTTGCCCAGTGGATGTGCGCTGAGCTAAAAACCGCAAACTGCACACTATTTGACCTGCGTAATGAGCTCACAGATGAGCGTGGTATGCTGAAGCAGGACTACCGACGGTTGTGGCCATTTGATTCACATCCTAACTCGCTTGCCTCACGTACAATAGTAAGCAAATTTATCGCATCACTATTGTTACGCAAAGCATGACCGCAGATATTATGGTGAGATGGGAGTAAACCCTCGCACAAAATGGGATAACAGAAGAACTTTGGATTCAGGATGATAGTAGTTGACTGAAACAAAATTTGATATAATAGTTATATGATTATGAAACGCACGTTTCGTGCGGGGCAGATTATTTTTTATCAAGGCGAGGTAGCGTTGCAAAGCTATCGAATTCGAAGCGGCTTAGTACGAGCATATATCATCCATGATAACGGGGAGGAAGCGACAGTCGCGTATTTTGGGCCGCATGATATGTTCCCGGTAGCATCGTCATTCCAGATCGCTCCTGTGACGTTGTTTTACTATGAAACGGTCACCGAGTCGGAAATTGATGTTATGAACGAGGCAGACTTTGCCGACTATATCAAATCCGTAGCACATGATGAAGTTGACCGCTTTGCCAGCCGTTACGTCGGAGCGCTGCTTCATATCAACGCGCTGACACAGACAAACGCCCGAGCTAAACTAGCTCATACGTTGCGCTACCTGGCGATCCGTTTCGGTGAAAAGAGCCTCGATGGTGCACGTGTCAAAATTACCATCAAACTAACCCAGCAAGACCTGGCGCGGTTATGCAATGCCAGCCGCGAGACAATGAGTATCGAGCTGGGCAAACTAAAAGACGAAGGTATTATCATTGTCAAAGCCAAACATTACATCGTGCATTTTGCCAAACTCAACGGCATCATCAGCGACGAAAAAGCGCCCGATATCACACTAAAACGCTAGGAATTATCAGTCAGTGTGTCTTCGACGAGACGTAGCAGTTCGCGCGGCGACGCCCAGCTTTTGAGCATGTAGCGCGTTGCGCCGAGCTGCATAACTTCTTCGATGTCGGTTTTGGCGTCAAGATTGCTAAAAACGATAACAGGCGTATGAGTTTTGTTATCAAACGCGCGCAGGAACGCTTTGCCGTCCATGACAGGCATCAGCAGGTCAAGCAAAATGATATCAAAGACGGATGTATTAGTCTTTTCAAGCGCTTCTTGCCCATCAAATGCGACTGATACGTCATAATCCTTACTCAAAATCATTGAGAATGCATCACTCAAGGCTTGATCATCTTCTACTATAAGGACTTTCTTTTTCATGTCGTGTCTCCTTTCTTTTTCTTAGATTTCTCATCATAGGGCAGCGTCAGCGTAAAGATGCTGCCTCGGCCAGGTTTTGAATCTACCTCAATATCTCCGCCATGTGCGACCATAATCTGCTTCGACAGAAAGAGCCCCAGCCCTGACCCGCCCACGGATTTCGACAACCTATTTGGTACGCGGCTAAATTTTTTGAACAGTTTCTTGATATCATTTTCGGACATACCGACACCATAATCACGAACTGCGATACAGGCTTGATCAGTTCGCCCGCTAACTGTCACAATAATTTTTTTAGCAGGGTCCGAGTATTTGATTGCGTTCGAAATGAAATTCTCGATCACCATGCGTATATAGCGTCCATCAGCATTGACCACAAATGGTTTGCGGCTACGAAATTCAATTGCACCTTCTCGCTGTTCAAAACCGCTATTCATTGAGTCGATAACGCTTCGTGTCAGGTCGCCCAGTTCTATAGGCTCACGCTCGAGGACAAGTTGATCCGCATCGGCTTTCGCGACATGAAGCAGTTGATTAATCGTTTCGAGTTGACGCTCATTAGCAGCAAAGGCTTTTTGCGCAATCGTTTGCTGCTCCGCTGACAGCTCGCCGACAAAGCCCTGTAGCAGCATACCGATGTATTGTTTGACACCGCTAGCAGGCGTTCGCAGCTGATGTGATGTTAATGCCAGCAATTCGTCTTTGGTACGTTGCAATTCGCGCTGGTGCATCGCGTCAAGACGCAAAATACGACGAGTCATAAGGTAGATAACCAGTCCTCCCAGACTCAAACTGGTCAACACGCCAAGCAAAAATGTTACACCAGGTGTCGTATAGCGCGCCAGCGCTGATTGATATGATGTCAAGGCAATCGTCCATTGCCGATCGACAACACGAGCTTGTTGAACTGATGAGTAGCCAGTCGACGAGGACGGCGCGGCATAAATATTATCAACCATGGACACATTGCTGTCAGCATCCGTCACGTTATACGATGCTGTATCGAGCGCCGGCGTGTTGTTCGACACAATCGTTGCAATTAAGTCCATTGAGCGCATAACAATATAGGTGTAGCCGATGATATTTGCACGCCTAGCCGCTGTATCACCCGGTATCATACCTTCTTTATACAGCGGGTAAAATATTAGAACGCCGCGTTTTGTCTGATCGTCCTGATCTTGGACAAGATGCACAGGTGCAGTCATGGCGATTTTACCCTCATCGCGAGCCTTGTTCATAGCCGCATGGCGCACTGGTTCTGAATACATGTCATACCCAATTGCCCGATCGTTGGCGGCATTACTGGGTTCCAAAAAGCGGATTGCCGTATACGTCTCACGATCACCACTCGGATAAACAGTGAAGCCTTGGCGTTCTTGCTGGACACTATGCTGATATGCACCCAAGTCCGCTTTCGAAATAACATTGACATAGCCAACCCCCAACACAAACGGATGGCGCTTGGTGATCTGGCTGAGTGTAATTGCCTCATCCCATTGTGAGCGCGACATGTCAGGATTCGCATGATGGAGTGCTGCCAGCAACAGAAGCATCTGCTCAAATTCGCCTGTTTTTGCCTCAATCGTACGGACAAATGTCTGTGTCTGGTCGCGCGACTGAGCCTCAAAATCAACAGCGGCACGCTTGGACAGGTAGTCTGAAAACAAAAATGTTGCTAACACTCCGGCAGCAATTACCAAAGCGCCAATTATCGCGGGTACTTTTATCAGGCGCGACCGCTCTCGGAAGAGCTGCAACAGTGTTTTTCTCATTAATGTGTTTATTGTAACAGTGATGAAGCTCTCTATAATGTAAGCTATCTCACAATTTTAGTGTTATATACACAATATCGCCTGTTGCCTGCTAACGGTATGATAGGACTATTATTTCAGCATATAATACCTAGCCTAGAGAAAGGAGTGCATTCGTGGGAATTATTGTCTGGATCGTTTTTGGCGCCCTTATCGGCTGGGTTGCTCCGTTTTTCTATAGTTTTGAGTCACGTCAGGCAATTCTCAATTCCATGCTGGTCGGCATTGTCGGCGCACTCGTAGGCGGGTTCATGATGAATGTATTCGGATTTGGCGGAATTACCAGTTTCAACCCGTACAGTCTGCTTGTTGCCGTGCTCAGTTCGTTTCTGTTTGTCTGGACGTACCGCACTATTGGCGAAACTGCCGTGTGATAGCTGCTATGACAGCGCATACCAGAGGATAAGCAGCACGGCAATCACCGCGATGATAACGATGAGTTCAAGCAGCGTGAAACCAGATTCAGCTGTTTTTTTTCGTTCCATATCATCATCATAGCATGCAAGCACCACCCTCTGTTATAATAAACGTAATCGTGTTACAGGGGTTGAACCGGTATTGGAGAAAAGTAAGCCTTGGTGCTGTCCTGCTCGGCGTGGCTGGGGCTGGAATCGTTTCAGCCGTTTCCACTATGACTGAAGGCTACACCCTGAAGGGCAATCCACAGCCGCTTGGCGCCTTAGTCAGCCTCGAAAAGGACACGACTGACACTGTTGTACCTGCCTCAACTGATACGGTAGACAATCTTTTTGGAGTCATCGTCACAGGCGACAGTTCGTTATTGTCAGTCTCAAACGGCGCAACGAACGAAGTTCAGGTCGCCACCGCCAGCACGGAAGATGTATTGATTTCTGATATCAACGGCACCGTCAAACGCGGCGATCATATCACCGCTTCTCCAATCCCCGGGGTCGGTATGAAAGCTACCGCCAACGTCCGGGTCATCGGTGTGGCTCAGAGTAATTCTCGTGATGTGAAAAAACAAAAAGTTAAAAATAAAGACGGCAGCGAGCAGGAAATCTCAATCGGCCAGATTGCCGTACTCGTTAATCCAGCCTATTTTTTCCAGCAGCCGGAAAAAACAATTATCCCGGCTGCAATTCAAAACGTCGCCAACGCCCTGGCTGGACGAGAAGTAAAAACCCTGCCCATCCTGATCAGTGCTGCAATTTTTATTGTGACGCTGATCGTGGTAGTTAGTATTGCCTACTCGATGATCCGGAATAGTATTATTTCTGTCGGACGCAACCCGATGAGCCAGTCAGCCGTGTATCGCGATCTTATCCAGATGTCAGCGCTCGTCCTGGCTATTCTGGCGGCAGCAGTCGCAGCGATGTATTTTGTATTAACCAAACTGTGAGGAGATACGGGTGGGACCAGACATACTTCAGCTCATACTCATCAGCAACGTCTTTATCTTGGGCGCGGTCAGTGCAGTAGCAATCCGGGCATATCTTGACCATAAACACCCCAAAACTCACGCTGGATTGGTTGACGTAGATGTTGCCTCACGTCTATCGAATGACGCTGAAGCGGCCTTGCGAAGTTCACTCGAAACAGCCAGCGCAGCACTGAGCAATGATCTTAATTCAACCGCCAAAGATATCCATCGTCAGCTGGCTTCATCTGGTTCCAATATTTTGTTAAAAGAGCAGCTTACGGCCGTGCCACACGTCACTGAAGATACATCTACAGGCACCACGAATGTCACCGTCCACTCAGCTGTGTCATTAATGTGATTGTTATATAGTGTCAGCGGATTAATCGTGTAGGTGTACGGCCCTACACCCGATGATGAGCTACTATACGTCATAAACATTGAGTTACTGGCAGTATAGGAAACACTTGGCCCTGTCGCATCGACTGATAACTGCTGACTGAATAACGCGTATGCTGTCCCCATGCAGACAAGCGGAACAATCACAAGTGAGACAAGCTGTCGTATAACTACTCGATACTTCCGTCTGCGATGCACGCACACTCCTCAGTTTTATACCATGTTAATTTTGGATGTAGTTAAATGCAATCACTGCGCCCTTTGATGCACCGCTCAGGTTAATACTGGCACTTGAGGCCCAGCTGACAGAGACGGTCGCAGTCACAGTTGCATTTGGTGCCAGCGTACTATTAAGTGTCATCCCGCTAATAGCGTAGGTTAGATAGGTTGGTGCAGCGTTGTTTATACTCGTTAATTCCGTAATGCTGCTGGGTTTCACTGTGATGTTACCAAGATTTTTTATCATCACTTGGTACGATGAGGTTGCACCTGGATATGCCAAATCCACATTAAATGTCGCTGAAGTTGCAGTAAATGATGGGGTGCTAACATGATCCGTTGCCCCCGTTTGCGCTGTTGGCGTGATGCTGATGATTTCAACATCCCAGTTACCTGTTGCAGTACCAGTACCTGTAACCGACAGGTTACTCGAAAATGACTCATACGCAACAGAAGCGGCCGACATCACCACGATCGTCATAGAAAGCAGTTTGTTTCTCAATGATGTTTCCTGTCGGCGTTATCCTCCAGGTCCCTTTGAAGTAGGACACTCAGCCAGTAAGGTCAGGTGTCATG
>CAZHGM010000033.1:0-9237 GCA_964532145.1 uncultured Candidatus Saccharibacteria bacterium
TATCATCCTAGGCATAGCCACTAAAGCACTTGTTTGAAAAAGCCAACTAAGCATCAAGCAATTTGCCTGATAGGCTGAATTGTTCAACTAGATGCTTTAGCTTATAATCCTCTTGAGCAAGTGTAGCTGCCGTTTGAAATACGTCAACTATGCTGCACCATTTACATTTCGGCTATTTAGTTATATTATATTTTAATCGTATCCACCCGGATGCGTGTAGGTTTCTCGAGTTAGGAAAACCATGACACAAGTCGGAACCGTGACGTTTCCCGAGTATTCGGGACTACGTTGCCTGATGATGCCTTTCGTCCAGGGCGAGCCGGACTCTGTACCAGATGAGTATGCCGTGTACCGGCACATCGTCGCGTCAACCTTCCTCATCAGGGGCGACATCGGCTACCTCACCATCGACGAGTCGCCCGCCGTCAAGGGCGTCCCTCACCGAGGAGCTCGCGCCAAGTTCGGCCGAGCACTACACACCGAGGCGGGTCGTCTGCCCGGACACAGCGATTTCCGATGGGGAGCTAGCTGGGGTGGACGAGTCAACGTGACGCTCGACCGCGACGTCCAGGTGCTGCTCGCCAACAACCTGAGCGGTAGCTGCGCCATCTGGGACGCAGAACACGAGAACACATCCCACGACGGCGACATCGGCGACCAAGCCGACCAGTACCCTTACGAAGATGCAGTATTCATGCGGGCCGGCGAGGTTCACGGCATCGGGATTCTCACGCCACACGAGAGTCTCCCGGTGCGGACGGACGTCTACCGTCAGTTCCTGCGCATCGTCGGCAGTGGCGTCCACGGGCGTGAGCCCTACTTCACCGTCAACCCGCTCATGTCAGCGGCCTGACGGTCAACAGCCCCGACGGGCATCTCACTCGAAAGAGTTGGAGGTGCCCGTCGGGGCTCTTCAACTTCTGGAAGTCAGGTGTCAATATATGACGTCAGCCTCAAACGTCATTGACTGAGGTAATGTGAGCCTTGGGGTCGCACCAGCGTCTTCAGCTATCCAATCGAAGAGTTTAAATAGGTACTGTAAATGTACACCAATGCGCCTCTACACTTTTGACACAATATGTTTCAAACAAACGAGCTAGTTGATGCTCGTTTTGCTATGATTATGTTATGACCACAAAAGAATATATAGCTACGCTAAACCCGGAAACTGCAGCAGATAGTATTGCAATTGTTGAGATGATGCAACAAATTAGCGGCAAGGAACCAGCGCTGTACAATGAGCGCACAATCGGCTTCGATACGTACCATTACAAATACACCACGGGCCGTGAAGGCGACAACTTCATACTAGGTTTTTACCCGCGGAAAGGTGCGATTACGTTTTATATCATGGACGGCACCGCTCGTTACGAAAAGCTGCTCACCCGCCTCGGTAAACACACTGTCAAGGGCTATTGTATCGTGATAAAGAAGCTGGACGATGTTGACTCATCTGTTCTCAGGCAAATCTTACAGCAATCATACTCCAACATTTCTGCGCTCGCCGCAGATGGTACGATCGACCGAATCTTGTGGCAAACTGAAAAATAACCACACCAATCTTTCACTTACAAAACTTCTACGCTACTTCTTTCCTGATGAAACTGGAAGCGAATCAGCTGTTGCCGTGACTAGCTCAGTCATATATTCCCTATCGTCCCAATCGTTTTCGTCGATATGATAATAATCCTTGGCACGAGGGTATGGCTTACCCGTAACCGACGTTCGAACTAGAGTGGCACTTGCAGGGGTAATCTTTAGTAGCAACCTATCATCACAAACAAATGCAACAACCTTTTCCCCGCAATAAAGCGCATATTCACCAAACATTTTATGGGCGTGAATGGTTGGGATATCGGATAGCGTTTCGAGCAGAGTATCAATTGTTACAGAAGATGTTGCCATAATCATATGATAGCAGTACGCGACACTATTTTCACTACATGAGAACTATTGATTATTTTCAGATTCTACCCGCCGCGTTTCTATCTCGTCGGCGTATCGTAGCTGATCTTGACGCTCCTTGGTCTCTTCGTCCTTTAGAGACTGATCATATTGACGGTTCAAATCTTCAATTTCACGTCGTTTATTATCACAATCCTGCTCCCAATACGTCTTGTCTTGCTGAGCTTTATCCATGATCTGTTGATATTCTTGTACCTTCGCTTCGCACGCATCAAGTTCATGATGTTTTGCATCTATCTGCGATTTTATAGAATATGATTGTTTCTTGTAATTACGATAATGAATCTACGAATGACTTTCAGTGATCCAGGTTACACTATTACCTTAATACTATTCCTTTATCCGTATTGACAGGCCTCACTTGTCGGTAGAGTTAATATCTCATATAATACCTTAGTTACTCCTTTGCTCTTTCGCTCCTGGTTGTTACACGACCGTGGTGAATATTGTAGAGCAACCTCTGCGACAAGATCGCATGCACTTTCAATAAATATATGAACGATTTCGTTACCAACCTTACGGCTCTTTAGCTCAGTTGGTAGAGCAGAGGCCTGAAGAGCCTTGTGTCCCCAGTTCAAGTCTGGGAGGAGCCACCATAGAAAATACCTGACTGATGTCGGGTATTTTCTTTTGCTAGCACAAGACTCTTCAGCCCAAGGCCTTCAGAGCGCATACTTTGCTGAAGGATCCGTCCCCAGTTTAAGTATGGGAAAAGAGATCATACATATGCTACCCTATAAGACATATGCTAAAAAAGATTGTCATTATTTTTGCCATAGTTTCCATCGCAACCGGCGTGTATTTTTACTTCATCGGTCTGCCCGACCCCAGTATCACTTCCCTTGGTACTGCGAGGGCAAAAATTGGTGACGGAAATTTTACGCTCTACACACCAATCAATGATGAGGGAATGCAAAAAGGTCTTTCTATTTTCAAATCCCTTCAGCAAGACCATGGAATGTTATTTCGTGGCTTGCCCGTCGGTACGCAGACATTCTGGATGAAAGATATGAAATTCAATATTGACATATTATGGGTTAATAAAGATAACCAAATCATCCATATCGTCTACGACGCCTCCAAAGACAGCTATCCGCAGAAATTCAGTAATCCACCAGGAACTGCATCCGCCTACGTCATCGAACTCAACGCCGGAATGTGTGACAAATTTGGGATTAGCCCTGGAACAGTTGTTGCAATCCAGTAATTACTTGTCTGATCTGCCGCGTAAGGCATCGACCAATTCGACCGGAAACAGCATCATGGTTTTTTGCGATGGTTCGGTACTGATACGCTCAAGCGTATTAAGGGTACGGAGGTTGATAGCTCCTGGTGTGGTTGACAAAATCTGTGCGGCTTCGGCCAAAGTCTTGGCGGCTTGTTTTTCACCATCGGCGTTGATGATGTTACTGCGGCGTTCGCGCTCAGCTTCGGCTTGTTTTGCCATGGCGCGTTTCATATCTTGCGGCAATTCAATGTTCTGGATCTTGACATTCTCGACATCGATACCCCATTTGTCCGTCTCGGCATCGACGATTTCTTTGATTTGCTGTGAGATGACATCCCGTTTGCTCAGCAGCTCGTCCATGTCAGCATTACCTGCCACATCGCGAAGCGCTGCTTGGGCAAACTGGCTGGTCGCGTAGACATAGTTGGTCGTTTCAAGCACCGCTTTGGGCGCATCGATCACGCGAAAATACACCACCGCATCGACACCGACTGTCACATTGTCTTTGGTGATGACTTCCTGTTTCGGTACGTCAATCGGCGTCGAACGCACATCGACTTTGATCATCTTTTGAATAAATGGCACCACAAAACGCAGCCCTGGCTCGCGAGTCCCTGTAAACCGTCCAAGCGTCAGCACAACCCCGCGCTCGTATTGGTCAATAATTTTAATGCTGCTCCCGACTATAAACAGCAGCACAAACAATATAAATATTACGTCCATATCACCTCCTTGGTTATACCATAAGTATAGCAACTAAAACTGCTTAAGAAAATTAGTCGAAAATGTCGTTACAATGCGCCGTTGTAGTTTGGCGCGACGCTCGGCTTGCTCAATAAGTTTTTTTACGAGATCAACCGTCGCAATACCCGCCATACGCCAATTATGCGCGTAGAGGCTACCTGGCAACGGATTAATCTCATTGAAATATACCTCTTTTTTAAGAGAATCAATCAGCATATCAACACGTGCTATGCCGCTACAACCGATTACACGATACACATCCAATCCTAACTTCTCTGCTTTAGAGTATAGTTCCTTTGGCAACTTCGCCGGAAGTTCACTGTATCCTTGTGCGCCCGTAGCATTACCACCTGCTTTCTTCCCACCCTTACCTTGTTTCATGTATTTTGTATTAAAATCAAAAGTGCCGCCCTCGTCGATCAATGGACTTTCCAACAAAGCTGCTTGCGGACCATCGTCACCATCAATTATGGGTAACGTTACCTCAATTAGATTTGAGACTGCTTCTTCTACAATCGCCGTATCATCATAATGAAATGCTACTTCTAAAGCGTTGTGTAATTCCGCGATATTAGTAACTTTCGAAATACCAATACTAGAGCCAAGGTGCACAGGTTTGACAAACAACGGATAGCGAAAATCCTTGAATAGCTTCAGAGCGTCATCAGTATTTGTTTCAAATGCCTTTTTCTGCAATCCCAGATACCGGTAACCTGGGATGCCTGCCGCAGATACTACCTGATGAGAAAGTAATTTATTCATTGCGATCACACTCGCTTCCATATCGCAACCTACAAACGGAATACCAGCCATGCGAAATACCCCCATAAGGCTGCCATCCTCACCGTAGGTCCCATGCGTGGCGGGAAATGCCACGTCTATTCGAACAGATTTTTTACGATTAAGTCTGCCTGATACTTTTGATAATGTCATGCCTCCATCGAATGAAACCTGCACAGGCTGATCATTTTTGAGAAACTCTTCGATTTTGCCACTAGTATATAGTGAAATATCTTTTAAACGATCATCCCAATGCCAGGAGCCGTCTTTGGCGATATATACTGGCTCAATCTGATATTCACCAACTGCACTAAGTGGCGCGATAACTCCAACTAAAGCAGTGATGATCGATACGTCATGTTCAGCCGAATTTGAACCAAAAAATACTGCAATAGTTTTCATACGATTATTATATCAGTTGAGGACATAAGTTTTTATGAGTAATTATCAGTCCAATCATTTTGCATTAGCACTACATCATCCTTTGCTACAAAATGTTCAAGATTTTCGTAAAATTTCAATGGATTGTCTACGATCATTAATTCGCCTTGATAATTTGCTTGTGCCAAGCCAGACTCGATAAAAGCTGTGACTGAATTTTTCATCAATATTACCAGATCAGCGGAATCGGCAATTGCTATGCCAATTTTTTGATGCACATTCTCTGCCTCATCACCATGTTCCACCAACCCTGGCGTCACATATATACGTCTGCCACTTTCTTGTTTAAGTAATTTAAGACCGGCCATTATACCATCAACATTGCCATTATATGTATCGTCTATAATTGTTGCACCGTTCAAACTATACGGCTGCATGCGATGTTCAAACGCCTTGGTTTCTTTTATGCCTTCTGAAATTTCAGCAATGCTCAGGCCGAGACGGTCGGCAATATCAATGCATGCCACGAGCGGTCCTACTTGATGCTCGCCTATCAGTTTTGATTCCGCCCAAACAGTTTTATTTTTTTTGGATGCAGTAAATTTTGTGCCGTGCAAGCTTATCTCTACATCATTTACGCTCCAACCATGCACTCCTTGTGAATTATATACGTACGGATCATTATCTTTTATCCGTGACAGGACAAGCTTACTTTCGCCGTTTTTATATAATGGCTTGTCGTCCAAAAAATCCTGTAATTCAAAAATCGTATTGACCGTACGCTCAATAGTTCCGAACGTCACAAGATGTGCTTCATTTATACCCGTAATTACTCCTAAGTCAGGACGAACTAGCTCACATAATTCTCTGACATCACCGACATGAGATTCTCCTAACTCGCATATGACGACATCTTCGTTTCCCTTTAGAGACGTGATAAATTCGCTTGTGCCCAGCATAGTATTTTTATTACCTGGCGTTGCGGCCACTGTCAGCCCCTCTTCTAAAATCGTACGCAACGACTCTTTAAACGTCGTCTTGCCAAAACTGCCTGCGACAGCAATGACAATTCCTTTCATTTGTTGTCTAGATAGAGTTGCATTAGTTACTATGCGCCTGACGCGTGGCTTTTGCACAAACTGTTCACCCGCCCAAAGTGGTAAAACAACGCCATAGGCGACAATATATGGTAACAAAATAATCACGAGTATACCTGTACAAATATGCCACAAGCTCGGAGGCTTGACGGTAAATAGAGCTAAGGCAAGTATGATCGCCATCACTATAATCATCCCTATAACTAAACTCAGTAGCCATACTTTTTTGGTCATATCAAGAGTAGCTCGTTGCTGAACAGTTCGAAAATCACGTGTCCGTTTGACCCATTTATGATAATCAGTAATATTGTAGCTACTTGATTGCAACATATACAAAATAGTTTTTATATAGTTCGGACTATATCGAGAGATGTATTCACGCATCAAAAAATCTCTTTATTAGCATCTGCACCTTGGTAGTTTCATCATGATGTACAAAGTGCCCTGCACCTTCAATTATTTCCAAGTGACTATGCGTGATTAACTTATGAAACTGCTTCGCATCTGCGACAGGCGATGCCTCATCCTTGCTCCCCCATATTAATAATGTAGATTGAACTATCTCAGCAGCATCACTTTGCAAATCCTCATGAATGACCTTGGAAAAAATATCTTTCATTCCGCCTGCTTCAAGGTAATCCATTGAACCTGCTTTCTCATACAGTTTCAATTTAGCTCGTGAACTGTATTTCGAAAGGCCCGGTAATGATAGAAGTGCTTTACCGGATTTAGCCAAGCCTTTAAACACTGTCGTTTTCATATCAGCGCTGTGTTTGATACCTGCAGAGCCAATCAAAACTATTTTATTTGGTTTTATAATGTTCCTTGCGCAACCCGCGATAATTACACGGCCACCAAATGAATGCCCAATGAGTGCATAAATGTCACTGATGTTAATTTTCTCCAGAAATTTTTGCACAAAGGTAGCATAGTCGCCCACGCCCCACACTTCGGCTGGCCGCTCGCTGCTACCAAACCCAGGGAAATCAAGTGTAATGACACAATATGAATTGGCTAGTTCTCTTGCGAGATTTTCCATATCTCTGCTGCTGGTGCCCCAACCATGCAATAGCATGATTATCGGTCCTTTTCCGCTTACAGCATATTCTGTCGCGATACCTTCGACGATGCATTTCATATGTTATCTTCTAGTATACATCGTATAATATGTCCATGCCTTATGTTCCTCTAGCGGAAAAAATGCGTCCTCGGACATTGGACAATGTTGTTGGGCAGACGCATATCGTAGGCGATAACGGACTGCTCCGCAAAATTGTCGAGACCAAACAACCGACAAGCTTAATTTTGTGGGGCCCGCCTGGCACTGGCAAAACGACGCTTGCACGTATACTTGCCCATGAACTCGAAGCAGAGTTTGTCGAGCTGAGCGCCGTCACGGCTGGCAAAAAGGACGTACTTGCTGTCGTGGAACATGCTCGCCAAAACTGGAACCTTAAAGTCCCGACCCTTCTTTTCGTCGATGAGATTCATAGATTTAATAAAGCCCAACAAGACGCATTTCTACCCCATGTCGAGTCGGGGCTTATCACGCTCATCGGTGCCACGACTGAGAATCCAAGCTTTGAAATTATCACCCCGCTCTTGTCGAGATCACGTGTACTAATACTGGAGCCACTGGGAAAACCAGACGTAATCGCTATCTTAAAAAAAGCCATCCGAAATGAAAAAGCTACCAAAAGAGTGTCAACGAAAGCCATCGATCTCATAGCAGAATTATCCGGCGGTGATGCGCGGCTGGCACTCGGTAACCTCGAAGTCGCACTTGGCCTCGCCGACAAGGTGACGCCTGAGACTATCAAAACTGCCGCGCAGAAAAAAACTCCAGGTTACGACAAAAAAGGCGACATGCATTATAACGTCATATCGGCGTTTATCAAAAGTATGCGCGGCAGCGACGTGACCGCAACGCTCTATTATTTATCGCGTATGATCGACGCTGGCGAAGACCCGAAGTTTATTGCCCGTCGCATGGTGATATTTGCCAGCGAGGATATCGGGCTGTCCGGCAACGGCGCGCTTGCGTTGGCTGTCGCGACATTTCAGGCAGTTGAACGCATCGGCCTGCCAGAAGCAAACTATAATTTGTACCACTGTGCCGTCGCATTGGCCAGGTCAGCAAAATCACGCGAGATCACTGATCTCATGAACGAATCAAAACAACTTGCCCAGAACTACCCCGACTCTCCCGTGCCACTGCATTTACGTAATGCCCCCACAAAGCTCATGAAAGATCTCGGCTATGGCAAAGGCACAAAATGGGAAGCCGGCTTAACTCATCCGAAAGGCTTCTTACCGGATGATATTAGAGCGTAGAAGCACGTGATCGACTTCGTTTGAGCATCACGAGACGATAGATACCCCCCACGATGAACATGAGGGCACCGATGATTGATTGCCAGACAGGAGAGCCTGTATACGCCAATTGCACAGGATGCGTAATGATATTCGGCAGTGTTATGGCAAGGACCGTGAGTTCGTTTTGCGATATATCGCCGAGCACCTGACCGTCCCGTGTCGTAACCTCGGCACTGATATCATAGGTGCCAGCAGCTAGTGGCGGCGTGAGATTACGTAGATCAAGTGTCCATGTATTGTCGCTAACAGTCAGTTGGGTACTTACATTAAGCATGTACCAATTTGTCCCGACACGTACACGCAAGCTCTGGCTATTGGCTGCATCGTAGGTTCCGCTAATGACCGGTTGGCCACCAACCCATTCAGCTATATTAACCGTCGGGATATCTGCATCACCCCGTTGGATCGTAAACATCACTGTTTCTGCCGACTGGTTGCCCGCCGCATCCCGGAACGAAACCGTTGCAGTATAGCCGCCAGGGGCCAATGCCGGACTGATCGTGCCTGCTGGCAGCACCCATGAACTGCCGTTGCTGGTAGCAGCACTGGTATGTCCGTTGATCATGACTGTTATGATAGCGGCCGGGTCATTTACCGTGCCGGACATCTCGGGGCTGTTGCTTATGCCGGTCGGAAGCGGGTTGACCGTTCCGGTCGGAGCGGACG
>CAZHGM010000034.1:0-8904 GCA_964532145.1 uncultured Candidatus Saccharibacteria bacterium
CTTTGCTCGAAGCCGGTGTTCATTTCGGACACAAAACGAGCCGTTGGCACCCGAAGATGGCGCCATATATTCATAGTAAACGTCAGGACAGTCACATCATCGACCTGACTAAGACCGTCGAAGGCCTGGAAAAGGCTTTGCCGTTTATCACGAATACCGTCAGCAGGGGCAAATCTGTTCTGCTCGTCGGTACGAAAAAGCAAGCTCGTGATATTGTCCGTGAAGCAGCCGAAAAATCAGGTCAGCTCTATGTCACCGAGCGTTGGATGGGCGGTATGCTCACAAACACTGCTACTGTTAGCAGTCGTCTCAAGCATCTCAAGACGTTAGAGAAAAAGATGGAGTCGGGCGAACTGGCTAACCGCTACAGCAAACTTGAGGTGCAGCGGTTCCAGGAAGAAATTGATGATCTCAACAAAAAATATTCTGGCATCAAAAACATGACCGGTCGGCCAGGTGCAGTTGTTGTCACGGATGTCATCGAGGATGCAAATGCCGTGCGCGAAGCGCAGAAGCTGGGTATACCGGTCGTTGCGATCGTTGACAGCAACGCCAACCCCAGTGGTATCGACTATGTTATCCCAGGTAATGATGATGCAATCAAGGGTCTCAAATTGATCCTCGACTATGTTACACAGGCAATCGAAGAGGGCAAAAGCCAGCAAGCCAAAGCCGCTGATAAATAATATTAATAAGTATAAGTTAGATTTTGGATTTTGGATTTTGGAAGCAATGTAAATTCTTCTATAATCCAACTTCTATCATCCAAAATCTACTTTATACTCCGAAGGAGTACATAATGGCTATATCAATCGATGATATCAAAAAGCTAAAAGAACTTACGGGCGTTGGGTTAACTGACGCTAAGGCGGCCTTGACAGAATCAAACGGTGATTTTGACAAAGCACTCGAAGCGATGCGTAAAAAAGGCCTCACCAAGGCTGAAAAACGCGGCGAGCGCGAGGCGCGTGAGGGGCTGGTGGACAGTTATGTGCATTCCGGCCGTATCGGCGTATTAGTAGAAGTGACCTGTGAGACGGACTTTGTGGCCCGGACTGATGATTTCAAGAATCTAGTACACGACATTGCTCTACATGTGTCAGCGACGGCACCTGAGTATATCGCTGTAGAAGATATCCCAGCTGATGTCGAGGGTGAAAAACGAGCTGAATTTACCGAAAAAGCTGCCAGCGAGGGCAAGCCTGCCGATATAGCCGGCAAGATCGTCGAAGGACAGCTCAAAAAATACTTCGCCGAAAAGACACTCATGGACCAGCCATTTATCAAAAATCCCGACATCACTGTCGGCGAACTGGTCAAAGAGCACATCTCAAAGCTTGGTGAGAACATCGTCGTTCGCCAGATCAAGCGTATCGAGCTCGGTGTGAGTGAATAGACTGAAAGACTGAAGGGTTGAGAAGTATGACCGCATTATCGCGAGTATTGTACGGTATACTTGTTATATAGAAAGTTGAGGTAGATATGTTTGATACGAAACCCTATGAAAAAAGAATGCAGCAGGCGTTGGAGCATTTTGAAGGTGAGCTGACAAAAGTCCGCACTGGCCGGGCACATCCTGACATGCTAAGTTCCATCCAAGTTGAGGCATATGGATCGCTCATGCCACTAAACCAAGTTGCCAACGTCACGACACCAGAGGCGCAGCAATTGCTCGTCAGTCCGTTTGACCCGAGCAATGTCAAAGCGATTTCTGATGCAATCCGTACCAGCAATCTCGGCTTTAACCCCAGTGATGACGGCCGGATTGTCCGCGTACCGATCCCGCCGCTGACCGAGGAGCGTCGTCGCGAGATGGTAAAAAGCCTCGGCGAAAAAGTTGAGGATTGTCGTATAGCTATGCGTACGATCCGTCAGGATGCGCTGAAAGACGCAAAACGCATGAAAGACGCCAAAGAATTATCAGAAGATGATGTCAAACAGATCGAAAAAGGCATTGATGACGACATGAAAGACTATCAGGCAAAGATTGACCAGCTCTTTAAGGAAAAAGAGCAAGATATTATGACGATTTAAAAAGATGGAAGATGGAAAAAAGAAAAAGGAAGAAAGGAAAGTACCTGCTCACGTGGGGTATATCCTCGATGGCAATCGACGTTGGGCGAAAAAACACGGCCTGCCGACATATGAGGGTCACCTGGCCGGGTACAATGCCCTCAAAGATATTGTCGAAGCAACGGCCGATGCTGGTGTAGGCTATATTTCGTTTTATACATTTTCGACAGAAAACTGGAATCGTGCCGAAGAAGAAGTCCGCGGCATTATGAGGCTTATAAGACAGCTATTTAGAACTGACATAAAAGAGCTGGCCAAAAAAGGCTATAAGCTAGTGGTGCTCGGCAGTCGAGAGCATTTGCCTCCGGATATTTGCGACATGATTGATGAAGCTGAGGCGACATCTGCTGAGGGCACAAAAGCAGTTCTAGCGATGTGTTTCAACTATGGCGGGCAGGATGAAATTCTGCGCGCGGCGCACAAAATGATTAGTGAAGGCATCAACCCGCAGAAAATTGATATTCATGCCTTTGAGACATACCTTGATCATCCGGAGATTCCGTCATGTGATTTGATTGTGCGTACCAGTGGTGAGCAGCGGTTGAGCAATTTTATGCTGTGGCGCAGTGCCTATAGCGAACTGATGTTTCTTGATAAGTTTTGGCCTGAGATGCGGCCCGATGATGTAACTGCTATACTGGAAGAATATAACCGCCGCGAACGTCGGCACGGAGGGTAATGGTGGAAACAGTCGGATTTGTATTGTCAGTCATAGGCGGTCTTTTAATACTCGTTTTTCTGGTGGTAATACATGAGCTTGGCCATGGCATTGTCGCTCGGCGCAACGGCGTCGTTGTCGAAGAATTTGGGGTTGGTTTCCCGCCGCTTGCCTGGGGCAAAAAGATTGCCCGCAGTATCCTCGGCAAAAATGTTCTCTATAGCGTTAACTGGCTGCCAATTGGCGGCTTTGTCAAATTACGAGGCGAATATGATGCTGCTAACAAAAAAGGCGATTATGGTGCAGCGACATTTTGGCAAAAAACCAAGATCATCTTAGCCGGAGTGGCTATGAACTGGCTGTTTGCCGCGGTAGTATTTACCGTACTGGCGTTTTTTGGAATGCCAAAACTTATAGAAAATCAATTTTCGATTGCATCTGACACGGTTACCACCTCTCATCCGCTTGTGATCGCAAGTGTTACAAAGAACTCGCCTGCCGCAAAAGCGGGCTTGGCGGTCAATGATATCGTTAAAAGTATAAATGAACAGCCAGGGCTGGCTGATGCCGTGAAAGCGCCGAAGCTGACGAAGGAGATGGCGGGCAAATATATCACGATAGAGTATCAGCGAGGGAATGCCTCACCGACGGCTGTCAATGTACTGCTCAACACACCCGAAAATGCACAAGATGGCTATCTTGGTGTTGGTTTTAAGCAAGATCCGACCACGATAAAAAATACATGGTCAGCGCCGCTTACGGGTGTCGTGACCACTGCACAGCTAAGTGGTGAGATCATCAAAGGACTTGGTGATTTGCTTGGCAAAGTATGGACTGGTATTGCGGGCAATATCACAGGGAACAAAGCGGACTCTGCGCAGCTCGCTGCTGCTGGTGATAGCGTGGCGGGCCCCGTTGGGATCGTAGGGAATATATTACCAAGTGCGGTACACGCCGGTCTTGTGCCAGTACTGCTCATCAGCGCAATCCTTTCAACAACGCTTGCAGTGATGAACGTGCTGCCGATTCCAGCACTTGATGGTGGTCGTTGGTATCTCATGGCACTGTTTAAGCTCCTCCGCAAACCGTTGACGCGGGATATTGAAGAGCAAATTAATTCTTATGGTATGATGTTCTTACTTGCCCTCATAGCACTCATAACAGTAGCCGATGTCACAAAATTCATTTTCTAGGATGCGGCGTCTACCAGGTTGGGCTGTTCGTACGACAGCAACAGTGGCAGCGACGATAGGCTATACCGTATGGACTGTAGGCTCTGTGTTTTTCCTCGGGGCATTACTTGTCGGAGAGCTGCTGCGTGCAGTACTGGGCCAGTTGGGTAACACGGCCTCTCTCTCAGAAAGTGTTATATTGCAAAGCACCGCAAGCGTATTGGTGTATATGATTGGGCTAGGGCTTCTTCTTGTTGAGCCGTATGCGATCCGGCGTTTGACGACAGAGAGCGTGCGTGTGTTGTTTGGAGTGATGCGACAACCAGCGGTACGGGATCTTGGAATAGCGTTTCTTGCCTGGGCCGCGTATATCGTTTTGTCGCTTGTCATCAGTGTTATTGGGTCGCTGGTTCTTTCAGGTGTTGATATGACACAGGCGCAGCACATTGGTTTTGAACAGCGTAGTACGAATCTTGATATCGTGTTGGCGTTTTGTACTATCGTCATTGCCGCCCCATTGGTCGAGGAGGTAATCTTTCGAGGGTATTTGTTTGGTAGCGTGCGTACTCATATGCCCTGGTGGCTAGGTGCAGTCATAGTGTCGGTGGTATTTGGGATTGTGCATGGCCAGTGGAATGTTGGACTTGATGTGTTTGCCATGAGTATGGTGTGTTGTTACTTGCGAGAGCGTACTGGTGCGATTTGGGCGGGGGTGTATCTTCATATGGTTAAAAACTTCTTGGCATTTTCTGTATTATTTTTGCTGCCGGAGCAGGTTCGTCAGTTGCTAATGAACTTGTAACCATATAGAGTAGACACTATGAAATTATCACAGTCATTCACGAAAACATTACGCGAAACACCGGGCGATGAAGTGGCGCGGAATGCAAAATTGCTGATCCAGGCCGGATTCATCCATAAAGAAATGGCTGGCGTATATGCATACTTGCCGCTCGGGTTGCGGGTCATTGAAAAAATTAAACAAATTGTACGTGAAGAAATGAACGCAGCCGGTGGCCAAGAACTGTTAATGACTGTACTGCAACCACAGGATATCTGGGAGAAAACCAACCGCTGGGACGACAAGATCGTGGACAACTGGTTCAAAACGAAATTACTAAATGGCACAGAGCTTGGCGTGGGGCTGACACATGAAGAGCCAGTGGTTGATGCAGCCAAAGCATATATTAGTTCGTACAAGGACTTGCCGCGCAGCGTTTATCAGATTGGTAATAAATTCCGTAATGAAAAGCGAGCTAAATCTGGCATATTACGTGGCCGTGAGTTCATCATGAAGGACTTATATAGTTTTGCACGTGATCAAGAGCAGCATGAGATGGTGTATGAAGGCCTTGCTGCGGCATACCACAAGGTGTATGACCGCTTGGGGCTGGGTGACATTACGTATCGGGTCAAAGCTGACGGCGGGATTTTTACTAAACGTTTCAGTGATGAATTCCAAACGCGCAGTCCGATTGGCGAAGATACGATTTTCCATGTTCCGGACAGCGATCAGTACTATAACCAGGAGGTGGCGCCATCGCGGGCACCAGAGATTGACCAGTCATCCGACCAGCTAGCGATGGAAGAAAAACATACGCCAGGCATCGTCGGTGTTGAACAATTGGCGCGCGAGCTGGGGGTACCAGTCGGGCGGACAGTTAAAACGATGCTGTATGTTGTTGACGATGTGGTAACTGCCGTCGCAGTGCGTGGCGATTATAGTGTCAATGAAATCAAACTCCGCATGGCTCTTGATGCCAAGTCGGTCGCGCTTGCTGATGAAGAAACGATAAAGCGTGTGACGGGTGCCGAAATCGGCTTTGCCGGTCTATTGGGTCTGCCTGAGGACGTTAGAATCGTAGCTGATGATTCGACTGAGCCTTTAGTAAATTTTGAACTCGGTGCTAACAAAACTGATTATCACACCATCAATGTTAACTGGGATCGTGATCTCACAAAACCTGATCGATTTTATGATGTGAAAGATGCCAGGGAAGGTGATGTATATCCCGAATCAGGTAAAGTGTATGAAGTGTTCAAAGGCGTTGAGGTTGGAAATATTTTCCCTCTTGAGACGAAATATACGGATTTGCTCGATCTGTACTACACTGACGAAAAAGGTGAGCGCCAGTCGATCATTATGGGGTCGTACGGCATTGGAGTTAGCCGGTTGATGGGTGTTATCGCCGAGCATTTCTCGGACGACAAAGGGCTTGTCTGGCCTGCACAAGTGGCTCCCTATGCTGTTCATATCGTCGTGATCGGCAACGTTATGGAGCAGGCGGCGGCACTCTATGATGAGCTCAGAGGCAGGGGGATTGAGGTGCTCATGGACGACCGTGATGCTCGTCCAGGTGAAAAATTTGCTGATGCTGATCTGATTGGCATACCGCATCGTGTAGTAGTCAGCGAAAAAAACGGCGACAAATTCGAATACAAAGCTCGCACGGCTGACACGGCCGAGATATTGACTCGCGACCAGCTGTTTGCTAAGCTATAACCACTGTTTGAGTGAGGGGATAACCAGGCAGTCTTTGTATGCGGCACGCTGTGATAGCGGGCCGTTTGTAAGGTTAGATCCCAAAAATAGCAAGAAAGAGAATAATAAGCATGAAAAAAACGTATCACATCACCCAAGAGGGCAAAACAGAGCTCGAAACCGAACTGGAAGAACTTAAAGGCCGGCGTACCAGCATCGCTGAAAAGATCGCTAATGCTCGCGACTACGGCGACTTGTCAGAAAATGCCGAATACGATTCCGCTCGCGAAGAGCAAGGACTTGTCGAAACCAGGATCGTTGAAATCGAAGATATTTTGCTCAACGCCGACATTATAAAGGCCACCAAATCCAGTACTGTCAAAGTCGGCTCAACCGTCGTACTTAAAAACGGCAAAGACGTAACCTATCGCATTGTCGGGCCGGTCGAAGCTGACCCGCTCGAGGGCAAAATCAGCAACGAATCACCCATCGGGGCTGCGCTCATGGGTAAAAAAGAGGGCGACACAGTCACTATCACCACGCCAAAAGGTGAGACAACCTATCAGGTCAAAGAAGTAAAGTAAGGGTTTATCCCATACTAAAATAGAGCCTCTTGCAGGCTCTATTTTAGTATGGGAGACATTTTAGCGGCGGGCGAAGATTTCTTTGAGTGACAGGCGTCGTGAGTATTCAAGTGCGCCGAAGCGGAAAATTCTGACGGCAACGTACATGACAAGCGCGGAGGTGGCAAACAGTATGATAATTGCGATGATGGCGTGGCTATAACTGAGATTGCCGATGGCGTTTCTAAGCATTAAAGGAATTGGTGCGGTGAACGGAAAGAAACTCATCGCTTGGACAAAGGGCGACTCCGGGCTTGAAACAAATAGCGAGGCGGCGTAGAGCGGTCCAAAAATTAGCATCATTACCATGCCGAAGAATCCGCCGGCTTCCTTGGCGGTGGGTACGGCAGCGCCAATTGCGAACAACAAACCTGTAAAGAGCAGGAAACTCGCGGTGAATATCATGAAGCCGATCACAATACGCCCCCAGTCAACTGGCAGCGAACTGAGGTCAATCATCGGCATTTGTAATTTGTCGTGGAACAGCAAGTATCCAATGATCACGGGAACCATAATGACAATGCCCTGGATGAGCGCGAGAAAAATGAGCGAAAGAATCTTGCCGATGATCAGCGTGCGCGGCTCGATTGTGGTGAGCAGCATTTCGATGACGCGATTTTCTTTCTCCTCAGTCGAGCTGGTCAGCATTTGATTGCCGAAAAACGCGATCAGGAAATAAAACAGTACCAGAAAAATGCCTGGCAAAACCATCCGCTTGATGGCATCGTATTCGTTACCGCCTAAGTAGGCAGTGAAGTTCATATTGAGTCCACCGGAAAGCACTGCTTTGACATTGTCATTGACGGTCGTTGAGGCTGAGAGAGTCAGAATATTTTGCGCCACACCGGTATAGCGGCCATTAGTGAAAATATCGACGTTTTTGCCATAGACTTTGATCTGCTCCGACTGGAGATTTTTCGGGTAGTATATATAGCCGTCGAGTGAGCCGGACTTCACTTGGTTGATATAGTGTGTTTTATCGGCGTCAGGGCTTGTCAGTGTACCGGTCATGGCGCTGACGATAGCGGGGCTGACGACGCCGGATTGGTCGGTAACTGCAAAACTGAATTTTTGTTTTTCAATGTCTTTGCTGGCATCGTCGGTCGCTTTATTGGACATGACGATGATGCCGGCGATCGCGGCAAACATGATTGGAAATCCAAGCGCCATGACCCAGAAGGATTTTTTCTTGAGGGCGCGCAGCACCTCAAATCGGATAACTGTTGAGAGATTATACATCGATGGTTTCCTCCTCTTGGCCGCCGTAAATTTTAACAAAAATATCATCTAGGCTGCGTCCGCCAAATTTCTTCTGAACATCTTTTACCGTGCCGTAAGCGGCTGCTTTGCCGTCTTTGAGCAGGATAATCCTGTCGCATAATCGCTCAACTTCTTCCATTTGGTGAGTGACAAACACGACTGTGGCGCCTTTTTTCTGGTGGTCTTCGATGATATTCATGAGTAGTCGGCGGTTGATGGGATCGAAGCCCTTGGTAGGCTCATCGAGGATAAGCAGCTCTGGGTCGTTCATGATCGTGACGCCCAGCTGGACTTTTTGCTGTTGTCCACCTGAGAGTTTATCGAGTCGCGTGGATGCTTTGTCACCGATTTTCACCTCATCGAGATAGTGTAGTGACCACGTACGTGCATCATCAGCGCTCATACCTTTGAGCTGGCCAAAATACGTCATGACGTCGATAACTTTTTCTTTTTTGTAGAGACCGCGTTCTTCTGGCAGGTAGCCGAGTTTGACGCCGCCGCTGACACTGTAGGGCAGGCCATTGATGAGCAATTTGCCGGAAGTAGGCGGATATATGCCAAGCAAGGCACGAATAGTGGTTGTTTTGCCGGAACCGTTGCTGCCAAGCAGTCCAAATGTTTCGCCGCGTCGCACGT
>CAZHGM010000035.1:0-8628 GCA_964532145.1 uncultured Candidatus Saccharibacteria bacterium
CAGTGTCTTGTGCAATATCACGCCATAAGCCCAGCTCGTCTCTCGTGATGTTATCTTGGTCTTTTGCGTGTGTCTGAAATGCCGTCGCTTCTTGCTTGAGAGCCTCGAGTTGCTTATCTATTTTGCCTTTAGCAGATTTGCGGCTGCCAGTAATAAACGCCATTATCGATAGCTACCGCCAATAGCACAAGAGATAATATACCTATTACTCTTGCCGCCAGATTATCGCTAGTAGAGCCGCTTGTTATGCCGACTAGGGCAAGTACGCCAATTAGTACAAGGAGTAGGGGCAAGAATACTACTAGCCCTTGGTGGCGGTCGATGAATGTATTGTACTTTTCGAGCTGCTTTTTCTTTGCTTTATACTCGTGTCTTATTTCTGATAATGTATCGCCGTCTTTTGCCGCACTCATAATCGCTCTCCGTACTATTTGATATTAGTACCAGTGGCAAACTAAAAAAGCTCGCCGCCAGTGATAGCCGAAGCTACCCGATACCGTTTCCAGTATCGACCATCGTGAAATAGTGCTCTGACGACGAGCTTTTATTTCACGATGGATTTTTCACAACCATACCGCCTGACGGCGGGTTAGGTCGTATGGGTTTATTATATCACCTAACTTTTGAGCGACGGACTCAGGGAGGGTATTATTAGAGGGGGCGGTAAATATTTTCACGACAAGATCGTGTTGTTTGCTTTACCCCAAGGGCAAATGCGTTTTAAACGTATATTGTTCAGTTTAGCTTCTTGAAAAAATAGAGGTTTTTTAAAGATACCCGAAATAATGTATTTTTTACTACATAAGCATTATCATTTTTCGGCAAATTGTTTATGCTAACAGAGGTAGATGTTCAAGCTTTTATCTTTCTGAAATATAAGTGGTGTCTTGTCAAATAGGAGCAAATACCCTATAATAGAAATTGCTCGAGTATATCTCGAGCTGAAATAGGGAGTATACCCTAGGTATACTTGTTACCACACCTTTTCGTGGGTTGTTGAGGCTTATCAACAGCCCTCTTTTAATTTCTAGATTTCACGATACATACTTCGGTTATCAAAAGAGTCTATGTAAGTTTTATTCTTACTCTGGTCATAAAACTGCGATATAAACTTTAGCTCTTTGTTGCGAATAACCGAACAAATAATAACGTAGCTATGCTTTCTCGACACAAAACATATGTTGCGTGACTTCTTATTGAAGCGTAGTACACGAGTACTTTCATCAAGTAAAACATACTCTATGTATGGGATCATCCGAGCACGTGCGTGGTTGACGGCCGTCTTGCCTTTGCCGCATACGACGTGCAGGCAATCAGAGTCTTTTTCTAAATAAAAACGAACTTCATACCCCTCTGGGGTTGTGATCTTTTTCCCGCCGTAATTATTGCGAAGATAGTCAACGTAGTACTGAATGTCGGTACTGTATGGCAATTTACTAGGCTGGGAAGGTACGGGGCTCATAATCGATTAGTCTACTTTTTATTTAAGTCGATTGCAAAGATGTTAAACTTCTTTTCCGAGCGAGTACTCTTGAAATGAAGATTGGTTTTTCCAATCTTGCTGGCGATATACTGAGTGAGCTCGTACTTAAATTGGTTGGCTTTTGGCTGCGTATTATATGCATAGCCAACAGCTCCTGTAAATAGGTCTGCAACTTGTAGCAGTACGTTCTCTTTTGAGTCATAGCCTTGCATATGCTTAATAGTTGCCGTGTTGGCGTGGTCTACGTAGATCGTGCTATCTAAAAAGCCCCTCAATACCTCTAAGCGGTTTTTTGTTTTGTTCGGCTTAAAATCAAAGATAAGGTAGTACTTATAATTATCGTGAATACGCTGCTTGAGGAGCTGGTATACGAACTTATAAAATGCGAGTTCTGCGTCACCATCGTGGTACTTTTCAAAGTCGACCTTTGATTTGTCTACGACAATGCACGTATAAGCCGCTTTATAGGCAGGCAAATCAAGAACATAGTCAATGATCGCTTTGTAGGCCGCCTCTTTACGTTTGTCGGCTTTTACCCACTTGATCTCAGCGTGGAACTCGTGATCCGCTAAACGCTCTTTAATGCCATCTCTGATTTCTCTAACATACTTGCGATCAACAAAAAGGCCGCCGAAGACCATAAAGCTTGAATCAGGGTTATCAATCCGACTCTCGTCGAAATAAGCATTTACTACTTTTTGATACTCACGTGTCATAGACCTCATTATACCTCTTATCACAAGATACTCTAATAGGGAGCGGGTATCTTTGCTAAAGGAGGGGCTACCTCCATTAGCTGTTTCCACTTCAAAATCTCGTTACAGATCTGGTTCCAATGCAAAGCCACTTGGGCTACCAAGGAAAGATGATTGCCACTAGGCAGTCATTTTTCTTTGTACGTACTATTTAGGATTGATGCCTGGCGCATGAAAATAATACCCTAGCGCGACAATAAGTACTGTAAGCACAATTGGTAAAACAAAAAACAATAATAGCAGTCTCCACCATACTCCTGCCATACTGATACGTCCTGTCTTGCTCAAATATCTACTACCGAGCACCGGAATGGTAGCAAAAAAGGTAATGGTAGCGAGGCCAGTAATCCACCTTACGTACGAACTAAAAGCACCAGCCGCAGGTGTCATCGCAAAGCCAATCAGCATAATTCCTCCAGATATAGAACACAGTTGCGCCACAAGCCGCACGAATTTAGAGTTTTCGCCCTTAGCGGTTAGCATATCACCCAGCTTGGTATAGTCTTGGTTCACTAGGTTATCTCCCGAAAAAGAACTGCATCCACTTTTGAAAATTTGATAGTTCAGGCTGGGTCATACTCGTTACAACTTTCTTTTGAGGATCTTCCGGTAATGCCGGCAGGTTGATCACTTTTTCACCTGGGGCAGCTTTTCCAAGCTTTTCTCGTGCCACCAGTTCTTGATACTCACGACTACCTAGGTACTGCTGCTGTAGCTGCAGGGTTTCCACCTCAAGTTTGGCAACTTTGATCTGTTGCTCCAGCAGGTCAACTTTCTGTTGCAAAATGAAATTCTTTTGCAATGTCATGACAGTGTTCCAAATACTCCCGAGCACGATCAAGAGCGCCACAACAAGCACACTGTTGTTGAGCGTGACATGGCTGCGGGTGATACGATAGAGGTGAGATATGTCCATAATGGTTATTCTAGCTGTAAGTATATCAGCCCTCTATCTATAAAATCCACTGTGTGATCTGTTATAATAACTCTCGCAAGCTTCAATTGTGATTCTTGTGACCACTCCAATAAAATTTGTAATTTTTATTGAGAGGAGGATATACGACGACATCGCTACGGTTTTGCCACTTGTTTGCAAAAAACTGCGCGAGGTTACCGTGATTTCTGACGACAAGGGGGTGTAGCTCAGTGGTTAGAGCAGCGGGCTCATAACCTGTTGGTCGAAGGTTCAATCCCTTCCACCCCCACCAGAGATAAGCTTTTCAGATGTGAGTGATCAGCGAAACTATATGCAAAAATAACGGCCAGATGGACCGTTATTTTATTATCACAGTATTTCTCTATACTTCGGGATGGTTGCTGTTGAGCGTAAAGAGCTTTGCTATACCCCAGCCGACCAGCGCATAAATCGCCATGGCAACAAGCGTACTTACTTCAAAGTAGCTGACCCCATAGGTTGGCGTGTAGCTAAACATACCGAAAAACGGCGCCGCAAAAATACCGCTCATGCCATATACGAGGTCTACAAACGCGTTGCCAGTATTTGCACCAAGCAGCTGCAATACAAGGCGGAGCGCCAACAAGGCAACGATAAAACCAACGATGTACCAGACAACACGCTGCGCTACAACGTTACTTGGAGCTGATGAAGCTTCCCTGACTGTTTGTCGCTGTACATTGGTGTCGCCGACCTGAGCATCAGTTGTGCGTACTTCACGAGTCTCTTGAAATTCGTCTGCCATAACTTGATCTCCTCCTTAAATGGATAAATCCAGTATAGCACTCCCTCTAAAATAGTAAACGTGAGCTAGTTCACATTAAGCATCGGCCATTTGCCTGGCACGCCAGTCGTCATCTTTAGCGGTACATTCATCTTTAGCCCCATCTCCCCAAATGAGAGTGGTTGCTAGGTCCATCGCGTCGGCAGCCTCTCGCCTGCTCATGATACCAGTGCTGGGATTCCCCAGTCTTATCGCAATTAGACCTATGGGGACCCTTAGCCTATACTGTGCCTGAATCATAGCAAGTGAAGTTAGTTCATTCGCCTCGAGAAATTCAGCCATAAATGTACCAAGAAGCTCATCATCACCGGCTGACGTTAACTCTACCGGCTCACGCAAACCAACCATATGGGATGTTACCATATGTATATTATATCACTATTAATACTGTTATGTCAAGAACTAAAACCCGCCCTGGTGTCGGCGGGTAGAAGTTTTGACACCTGTTTGTTTGCTTTTATGGTAGCACTAGCATATGACCCATGCAAATATAACGCAAAAGCACCGCTGTTGGTAGCGGTGCTTTTTTGACAACGTTTATTAACTATTGTTCTTTGCGAATTTTGCGGATAGTCAGGAACCCGTTGCGTGGATTCTCTGTAACTTCGTAGCCATCAGGAAGCTGTGTTGGCTCACCTTTGCCGCCCTCGGCCTTGGCAAAGAAGTAGATAGTTTGTTGTTTGCCACCACGAAGTGTGACGTCTTTTTTGTGCAAGTAGTACTTAACCCCTTTTGAGTTGGTGTGTGCGTAAGCTGCCATAGACTGTTATTCCTCCTTTAAACTCTTACGAATTCTACAATATCCGAGGTGGCCCCTGGTGTCAACTGCTCAGACTGATTTGAAACGGTGTTTGAGAAGCATCCTAAGGATGATAAGTCCGATCAGGCGCAGCACGATAACAGAGGTTAAGACTACGCATAACGCCACCGAAATACCTGCAAGATCAGGCGACCATAATGCTGATGCAAAATTATAGTGATACCACTCGGCTTTCGGAAGGGTAACGCTTGCATTAGGGTCCTCGGTAACTCCCAGCGACTTGACGCGCTCTTGAACACATGTCACATAGTCGTTACGAAATGAAGCGACACCGCCTTGCCATCTTGCCCGGCATTCGACGCTGGCCTGCTTGTAGACCTCTGCATTTGGGTTGGTGCCATCTTCAGCCGCACTGAGCGCTGATTCGCGATCACGATTGTACTTTTCCTGAAGATAGATACCATTGCCAAGTGACGTGTTCATATGACTAGATACAAAATGCTGCAGGTCTGCTAATCGTTTCTGAATAAGCGCATTGTCGTTTTGCTTATCTGCCTCAAGTACTGCATCACGCAGTGCTATCATTTCTAGGTTGTTAAGCCGCAAAAATGATGCGCTCAGTACAACACTAATCATAAGCATAACAAGAAGCTGCCATGTTTTCATATGTTTGAGCCAGGCAACAATCCGTTGGAGCGATCGTTTATTCATACCAGTACTATCATACTACCTTATCCAAAAAGTCGCGGCTTTAACAGAGACATAAAGCCGTGTTTGATAATGATTAGGACAGTAAGTGAAGCAATCACGTAGCCAATCTGAAGTGTCGGCACTTCATCGATATACAAGCTTATGCCTGCAAGTAGTGTGCAAAACAACGCCGCGCCAAGCGTGGCAGCACAGCTCATCAGTGACATATAGATGATTCGGTAGCCCGGCAGCGCGTCTGCTTGGGCAAACATACCTTTCGTAAATGGTAGCACGAATGCCACAGTGGCGATTTCGTTCACGATATTTATTACCATTGCACTAAACGGCGTCGCCACAAACACCCGCCCGATATGCGTGAGTGCGTCTACTACAACTCCTGTTGTGAGGAGCTCTTTGCCGCGCCAACGATCAACGAGGACACCGCACATCCGCGAGGCGATCACGCTTGCTAGCACTGTTACACCTGAAAGCACACCAATTTGCGCATATACTGCATTGTTATCGATCCCAAACACGGCCAACGCCAAAAACAATGACCATACCACTGAGCTCGTCACGTAATCCACACCAACCGCCATCTCGGCGCGCAACCCTCGATACAGCTTGCTCCACGGTACCCCATGAAAGGTAATGCGTTGGTGTGTTTTTACTGGCTCCGGGGTAAAAAATAGCGGTACTGCGGCAACGGCAAAGATCGCAGCGGCAAAGAAAAGGGTTGCTTGCGGATTCACCCAGTAGGCAATGAACCCTCCGAGCATGGGGCTGGCGCCTTTCGCTACACCGTCAAGGATATGCATGTAGCTAATCTCTTTTCCGGCATGTTCGCCATGGTGCACCTTCGAAAAATCAACCAAATATGACATCTCGTACAGCGTGACGGACATCCCTTGCAAAAAGCAGCAGCCTGCCAGCGCCCATACGCCATAACTAGGAAGCATTACCAGAAGCAGCAGAGCAGGTACATAAAGGAGATTGCTTAGAAGTGTGGCGTGTTTCGGGCCGATTCTGGCGATCAAGTACGCAAACGGCACCGTCAACCATGCGCGATGAAGAAAATATGCTGCAAAATACAGAAGGATAAATGTAATGGAATAATTGTTTTGGTAAAGATATATCCCGATAAACACGGACACCATTGACACTGCGAGTACACGGAGCGTGCGGCTGGCGTAAATCTCGGCAATTTCCGAAAAGCTCACGTACCGCCAGTAGTGACGTCGCTCAAGCAAACTGTATATCAGTGTTTTGATCATGTTTTATGTTGTGCCCACGTTTTATCCTATTGTACCCTAGAATCCGTGACTGCGCTATACTGGGGTCATATGCGTGTATATTTCTCAGGAATTGGCGGCGTCGGCATCGGACCATTAGCTGAAATTGCTCGTGATGCTGGTTATGATGTCGTGGGCTCCGACCTCGCCCAGTCATCGCTTACGACCCAGCTGCAGTCTCAAAATGTTACAGTATACATCGGTCAGGACGGCTCACAAATCGCTCATGCTCACGAGCAAACTGCTATTGATTGGTTCGTACACACGTCGGCGCTGGCTGCCGATCATCCTGAGCTGTTGTATGCTCGCTCTCACAATATTCGTATCAGCAAACGTGATGAGTTTTTGGCATCATTTATTGAGGATAAAGACCTAAACCTGGTTGCAATTGCCGGTACTCATGGCAAAACCACCACTACAGGGCTCATGATGTGGGCTCTCAAACAGCTATCTGAACCAATTAGTTACTCAGTTGGTACCTCTGTTGGCTGGGGACCAAGTGGACAGTATGACCCACATAGTCGTTATTTTGTCTACGAATGCGACGAGTATGACCGAAACTTCCTACATTTTTCACCGCACGTCAGCATCATCACGGCGCTGGACTATGATCACCCTGATACTTATCCGACCGAGGACGATTACCGCAGTGCTTTCGTACAATTTTTGGAGCAGTCAAAGCGCAGCGTTATATGGGAAAAAGACCTACGGTATCTGCGGACCGACCCGCAGGCCGATATCGAAGCGTATGACGAGCATATGGATCTTACTCACATAACGCTTGCGGGCGATCATGTGCGGCACAATGCTTATCTAGTGCAACGAGTTTTAGAAAAAGTCATTGCAGAGTCGAAAGCCAAAAGCCAAGACTCAAGAGAAATCACCAAACAAGAAATTATAGATGCAATTAATAGTTTTCCGGGTACTGGACGACGTTTTGAAAAGCTAGCGGCAAATCTTTACTCGGATTATGGGCATCATCCCGCGGAGATTGCCGCTACGTTGCAGATGGCCAGCGAGCTATCTGATCACGTTGTGCTGGTGTACCAGCCACATCAAAACATCCGCCAACATGAGATACAAGACCAGTACACGGACGATGTATTTGACAACGCTCAAGAAATCTACTGGTTACCTACCTACCTGAGCCGCGAAGACCCCGGACTCGAGACATTGACACCTGAGCAGCTCTCAGCTCATATCGCTGAAGGCAAAGTCCGCCCCGCCGATATGAATGACCAACTCTGGGACGACATCCAGCGCCACCGCGATGCTGGCCACCTCGTACTCGTCATGGGCGCCGGCTCGACCGATAACTGGGTCAGATCGGAATTGACAGATTAAGTATTATTTGCTATAATATTAATTATTCCGTAGAGATTCCGTCTCCGGAGGTAATTTTATAGTTCTCTGTCACTTCGGCCGAGGTTAGGAGCTGATACCTGTCATTTCCTATCCTCGACCGAGGAAATCCGCACCCGAGTGAATGGAGAAAGTCATGCGGACCTTCGACGACTTACGCTTCGGCCAAGTCAAGAGTTTCAACAACTCATCCAGCCGAAACTTCGGCTGGATTACCGTGCATGATCCCTTGGTGGGAGAACCAGGTGAAGTCTGGTTCCACCTCCATGAGGGACAATTCCCCCACTACAACGGCGAGAGGATCAACTGGGCAGGCTTCACCAGAGGCTTCAGCCAACTGCGTGAGCCTCGTCCCGGCGATTACGTCGTCTTCGCCTACGGACTCGACCGTCATGGCCGCGACAAAGCCTCCCCGTGGACCTACGCCGACCTGTTCTTCAAGGAGTGCATCGCCGCCACGACCGAGCACTTCCGCTTGCTCAACTGCGGCACTGTCATCTGGGAGGGTAGCTACTCTCCGTACTACCAGACTCGTCTCAAGGGTGGT
>CAZHGM010000036.1:0-8223 GCA_964532145.1 uncultured Candidatus Saccharibacteria bacterium
AGCACCAATCCCTGACAGGATTGCCGCACACGCTGCACCTATGCCATACGAGACATGAAATGTTTTGTATTTCCACGCGCCAAACATAATCATCAGTATAGAATTGAACACACGAAGCGCAAGGATAAGAAAAATCAGGCGCCGATGCCTGCCAATCTTACTGAGAAAATACCTATGCCATAGCCTTTTATCAATTAACGCTGGTATGATTACTATTGATATGTCCGAAATCACCATAAATATTTTCTCCGCTATAGCTGTCAGTGCAATTATCACCGTGATGGCCAATGTCCACAGTCAAAAACTTAAAGCAATCTTGTACACGCTGCCATTTCCCATAACGATTGCACTCATCAGCTCAAATAGCATAGCTACAAGCTTGAGTATTGTTGGCTTAATACTTACGGGCGGCTTCTTATGGGGTTGTTATTTCTTGCATTTTAAAATGAGAATGAATGTACTGCTTGCTGATATATTACTTGCAGTTTTCTACATTCTTGCTGCATATATTCTTACGCGGTTAGTTGATATATCATTTTGGACGATATTTATTCTATTCGGGTTATGTTGGTTGGTACTTATGGCACTATTTAAAAGAGTTACCTTCCGCTATCGCTCACAAAACCCGTCTAAACTCAACCCATTTCTTAAGGCTGTTTTTGTTTTTATTATCGCGTTTGCATTGTTCTCGGCTCATCACTACCTCGCTGCATTCGTTGTAACGTTTCCGTATAATGGCGTATTCGCCGTATACGAGAATAGAGCCGGATTATTGCCGCAAGCTGCATTATTTACTAGAAACTCTCTAGCATTGGCGGCATACTTTTTGGCGAATTACCTTCTAGGCACACACTACTCGGCACCAGTAAGATACGCGGCGAGCTGGTTAGGGTTCGGAGTTGTACTAGTATTAGTACATAGGCTCATAAAAATACACGTCAAAGATACGAGACCTCCCATAGAACGATATTCAAGCTAATAAAACCCTCCATAAAAATAACCCCACGGAAAGTGGGGTTATTTTTATGGAGGGTCCGATGGGGCTTGAACCCATGACACCCTGCTTAAAAGGCAGGTGCTCTAACCAGCTGAGCTACGGACCCGAATTGTGAACAGTAACCTCTATGATGATCTGTAGCCTGAGCTGCTTAGAGCACGGTGCTTACATATTGATTTGTACAAGGGGCTATCGCCGCCTGGTACGAGCTGAGCTACGGACCCTTGTCATAAGCTGACATTTTAACTTGTGACAAGGTAAACCTCATCACTTCGTCTTACTGTCACTTGTTCCTCTCAAACAAAAATTGACAATTTTGTTTGTCTTTAGTCACAGCTTCACAAATAACCTATGTGACTAACCGCCATAATATAGCATTTTATCTCTGTTAATGTCAATGTTTTGGTTTATGATGGCGCGCAACCGCTCCGTGCACCATAAATGTATCCAGCAGCGCTAGCACTAATGCAATAACCACAATGACATTTTGCCACTGTGAAATAACCACAAGAGCGTTACGAATTACCTGATCATCCGCAGGCAATGCAGTTGTTAGCGGACCGAGTAAGAAAAACGTTCCAAGTAGCGCAAAACCAAGCGCACCGATAAACGCAGATTTCTTAGAACGATAGACAGGACCACCCATCAGGAGCAACAATGGAGGCAACAAAATAATCAGAACCGTCGCCGCACTCCCAGGACTTAGCGGCGCAACAGGAATACTTTGTTGCTCAAAAAACTGTCCGACATAACGTGATGCGCTTTGCGCGAGTACAACGCCAGCCGCCAAAGCTAAACCAAGCACTCCAAACCGCCGTCTTGTCATGAATGCCAATCCATACAACGCGCACAAAATAACTAGAATTATCACAAGCGTCATACTCACATTATCCCACATCTTACGTGCACTAGGACAGTCCTAGTGCACTTGGACTTATTAGCAGATGAGGGACACGAGAAGATGTTAGGTGATGTTAGGCGCCGACTTTGTCTTTTTTGTGACGACGGCGCGCATTCATCTCAATGTACTCAACAATTGGCGTAGCGACATCGCGGTTAGTCACTTTCTCGATGCCAAACCCGGGCGAAGAATTCACCTCCAGCACCAGCGGACCTCGTTCACTCCGCATCAAATCAACACCGCACATATTGAGACCCATCGATTTCGCTGCTTTGATCGCCGTTTTGCGTTCTTCATCAGTTAGTTTTATCACTTCGCCTTCACCCCCCTGATGCAAATTGGAACGAAAATCATCATCAAGGCTTTGGCGTTTCATGCTTGCGATAACTTTACCGCCCACGACAAATGCGCGTATATCCATGCCGGCTGACTCTTTCACGAACTCCTGTAATAATATATTTGTTCCATCCTGATCCATGACATAAAATGCTTGCAACACTGATTTGGCAGCTTTTTTTGTTTCTGCCAGTACTACACCATTGCCATGTGTGCCTCGAGCCAGCTTGATAATAACCGGCGCTCCGCCAAGATGCTCGATCAAATCATCACTATCAGCTGCCCCGCGTGACACGACCGTCTTAGGGATGCCAACTCCAGCACGGGCAAGCAGCTGCATGCTGCGAAGTTTATCGCGTGAACGAACAATTGCAATTGAACTGGTTATCGTATAGACGCCTTGCATCTCAAACTGCCGCACAATCATAGCGCCGTATTTCGTCATGCTGTTGGCGATGCGCGGAATAATTGCGTCATAGCCGACAAGTGGCTCACCCTTGTACCAAACCATCGGTTGGGATTTTTCGATGCTCGCGTAACAATCACGATATTTAATAATATCAACCTCGTGACCGCGCTCTTTAGCAACTTGCTTGAGCCTCTTGGTTGAGTAGTTTCCTGGACCGTTCGATAAAATAGCGATTCTCATAGGTCAACATCTCCTCTTTGGTTCTCTGCATGATATTTCTCAAAGAATTTTTTCGGGTTTTTTCTTAGTTCCTTGTTGAGTTGGCTTGACCTGACTTTCAGGTCATCCACTCTGGTATAACCACGACTGACGTCAACCAGGAACTTCCTGTTGAGCAATTTGCAGCCGACTAGCACAGGATACGTGTTTTTCGATCGATCAGCAAGCGTAAACGTTGCACGAATTTTTTTGCCATCAATAATAACCCCCATTGTCACGGTGTAACGCACCTGTGTAGTACCATTGGAGCTTCGAATCAGGCGAACTGTGAAAGATTTTGCTGTATGTACCTGACCCGTATAGTACTTGGATGACGCATCAAATAATTCGTAGTGCAGTACCCCTGCGTCGTCGATATACAAACTTGACGCCCAGACAGATGACGAATCAGCCCCGGTATCAATCTTGGCAGGGATGAGCGCCGAACTATCTGATGGAAATGATATTTTGGCAATGCGGCCAATAATCTGCTTGTCCTGTGTCATATATCTATTATCCCTTGTCTTGTGACCGTTAACAACCTGAATTGTACTTGGGTATATGAAATATAATTATAACAATGTTAGTAGTATATGTCAATGTACTCCCCTGTTATTTTTGATTTTTTGTCAGACGCCATATCGCGAGACCGATGAGCGTAAAAGCGGCGAGTGCCAAGAGAACATAGGTGTAACCTTTGAGCAGCCAGACCAGTGCCAACCCGATACCGACAGCCGCCCACTGCACGACCAGCTTTTTATTTGTCACGTACCCCCCGATCAGCAGTGCTATATGCTCAGCCAGAAAGAGTAGCTGATACGTATTGGGGTCATTCAATGCAGCCAGACCTGTTGGAATGGATAACATGCCAAGCGCTAGCAACCCGCGGGTTTTTGCCTCATTTCGCCGACCATCACGAAGGCGCAGCCATGCAGCGAGTGCCAAGCTCGCAGCCCACCAATGCGTGTAGAAAATACTACCAGCTTCAGGATAAGAATGGGCGACAAGTCGTTGTAGCGAGACCGTACCTATCACGACAGCAAGCTCGCGATACGCTGATTGTGCTGCCAATCGGCCCTCATAGACGAGCAGACCGGCCACCACACATCCAGTCAGACATGCAGCAACCAGTGTTTCTTCAATATAAGCTGAAAACAATCCGGCAAGCAGTAATGAAACAATTGTTGATACCAGCATGATATCACGACGTTTATGATCATCTGCATCGTAATACCATCGCAGTGCATACCATATTCCGGCAGTGATCCAACCCGTCAAAAGCACGCGCCAATCCGCAGCGACATTAAAGTAGCTCAAACTATACCACACTCCTGCTGCCAAAAGCATATTAGCAACGACAAGTAACAACGCCTCTGATTCGATAAACGAAGCGACAAACACAACTCCTGCAGCGATCATTGCCATACTTGCTAGCCAGCCAGCCGATTCAGTCATAACTGCCGCCATCAGTGACCCTGTAAGAGCAGTTAAATAAATTATTTTTGCAACTTGGATAACCGGCGAAAAGGAGAGCTGCAACAGCCATCGTGCCGCCAACCACACGACAGCAATGAGCATCATGACAAATGCAACGTATTGATGCTCATATGGCGTATTCATCACTCCATATATCACCACGTACGGGAATAGGATTACTAGTGTTCCAAGACCCCAGCCATACCATGAACGTTTAAATGATAGTAATTGCAGGCTACTGAGGCAGCCGAGGACAACAAGCCCAAAGGCAACACTTTTCCAATCAGGTATCCATACAATTGTCGCAGTCGCGATAGCAAACTGTGAATATACAATCCAACCATACTCATATGCATCATGTGCATACCGTCGGCTATATACATATGCCAGCAGACCGCTCGCCATCAGAATAGCGGCCAGATCACTCGGCGACTGACGCCAGTCGTACGCCCAGATTATACCAAGAGCAATCACCCCGATCCGCCCCAATGTCCAATACAGCCTCCGTGTCGTCGAACTCAGGCCTAGGGCACCACTGAGATAGTAAAGCGTCGTAACACCAACGATGATTTTGTAGTCATTCATCGTCAGGCGATCCGGTATCAGCAAACTGCCGACGATTGCGAGCGGCACAGCAAGCTGAGCGTTTTGTTCAAACGGCCTGTGCAGTTCAGTAGGTAGCCAGCCAGGTTTTTTGTATGCCAAGTAGGCAAGCAATGCACTCGTCAGGATAATCATCACAAAGTACCATACGAATGGCACACTCATGACTGATAGTGAGGACATTGTCAACGAAAATACGAATGCTGATGAGAGATACGCCAATGTCTGATGCTTGATGGTAATCGTGGCATACATAAACATAATCAGTCCGATAAGCGACGTGATAAACCACGACCAAGCTGCATCAGGCAGGATGTAATTGTAAAACGCTAGACCAACAAATGGCACTAGCGCAAGCCCAGTCCCCACGAAGGCAACAGCTGCGGGACGCAGTTTTGGCACCGAGCCATGGAGCCACATACCGACAATGTAAAACCCAAGCGCAATCACCAAGAGTCCGATAAACTTCGATGTAGGATCAAGCGCCGTGCCTATAAATAACACCGCCGCGCCGACGAGCAAAAAACTGGCAACATATAGCATGGTGTTTGTGTTTTGTTCGGCCTGCTTTTCTTTATGGGCCGGGGCAGAGACGGCTGGTGACTCATTTTGAATATAACGCTGTACGATGCCAAGCGCTTCATCCAAACCTGCCACGTATTCATCGTTCTTTGCGACGGTTTTTGCCATCTGAATTTGCCCGGAAATTTCTTCAAGTAGCGGTTTTGCATCACTCGGTGGCCTAGCCACCGTATCCGATACATTCCCCTCTTTACGAAATAGCAAATAAGCAACTCCAATGAAAAATAGCATCGCAATAAAAACATTTCCGCGAGCAACGAAAGGCAGGACAAATAGTGATAAAAGAACCAGTAAAAGCACTTTCTTGCCCATAATTACTATCAGCATATACTGTCGATGGATAAAAGCGCAAGCGTATTAGCTAAATAAGCCGCTTTTTGTATTCGCAAATGTCTGTAGTAATTCACGCTGCTTTTTGCTTAGCTTGGTTGGCGTATCAACAATCACGCTGACAATATGATCGCCGCGGGAATTACCGCGCAGGTGCGGCACGCCGTGGTTACTAAGTTTAAAGTCGGTGCCTGACTGCGTGCCAGCGGGCACCTTCATGGTAATATCACCATCCACGGTATCCACCGTTATCTCAGTACCCAGTGCCGCGTCTACCATCGAAATATGCTCCTCGCTGAGAATCAGGTCGCCCTCGCGGGTAAATTTCTTGTGCGGTTTGACGCGGAGATTCACATACAGATCCCCTTTTGCCCCGCGTGCAATCGCCTCGCCGCGTTCGCGCAAACGAATTGTCGCACCATCATCAACGCCTGCAGGTACTTTTATAGTGATCTCCTGGTGTTTGCGTTCAGTGCCTTTACCGTGGCATAACGTACAAACTTTTTCCGGAATTTTACCACGTCCATGGCACGTCTCGCATGTTACTGGTTGCTGAATAGCCCCAAAAATCGTATTCATTACGCGCATTTGCTGGCCAGCGCCTTTACATGTTTCACACGTTTTTAGCTCAAAACCTGGTTCAGCGGTCGTTCCCTTGCATTGGCTACAGACATCCTCAAGGGCAATCGATAGTTTTTTGTCACTTCCAAAAATCGCTTCTTCAAATGTGAGGTCAAGGTGCGTTTCCACATCGCGGCCGCGCGATGGACCTTGCTGCTGGCTTTGACCGCTGCCAAAAAATGAGCCGAATATATCACCCAAGCCGCCATCACCAAAATTGAACTCAAATGATTGCCCATTTTGACCGCTGCCAAATCCTCCAAATCCTTCAAATGGATTTCCGCCTGAGTAACCGCCGCTACCTGACGCGCCGCCTACGCCGGCATGCCCGAACTGGTCATAACGCTGACGTTTTTGCTTGTCTTTTAACACCTCGTAGGCTTCGTTGATCTCTTTGAACTTTGTCTCGTCACCGCCCTCTTTATCGGGATGATACTGGACGGCAAGCTTGCGAAAAGCCTTTTTGATCTCATCATCACTAGCCGATTTACCGACTCCTAATACTTCATAATAATCACGTTTTGACATCCTATATAGTATAAAAAATTAGCACTCCGATGTAAAGAGTGCTAATTATTTTGTATCAGGGCAGCTACTGGCAGACTGTCGTTTTCGGAAGTACTTCCGCAGCTGATACAGCCGGCATTTGCAGCGTCGCGCCTACTGCCAGGTCATACTCGTTAAATCCTGGGTAGCCAGCGTTGGAGTTATATACACGCTGCCACTGATCATAGCTGCCGTAATATTTCTCTGCGATACATCCATAGGTGTCACCATCTTTAATGACGTAGGTTCCAGCGGCTTTAGCAGCGGCATTTGCCGGGGCAACAGAATTCGACTTGTTTGAAGAAGAATTTGCGGCATTATTTGCTTGGTTGTTCTCACCAGCAGCGGTATTTTGATTCTGCTGGTTTGACTGGTCACTACCATTAGATGCAGTATTCGATTGATTATTATCATTATTGTTTTTATTATCCAGTGTGTTCGTCGTCTGCGCTGTACCTATATAGTTTTTAAGCGTGTCGTTTGTAGCCATATTATTTGGCGCGCCAATACTGGTAAGGCCAACGAATAACGGTGCCAGAACCGTTAGTCCAAGTGTTGTTAGCGTTGTCTGAAATAGATTTTTCTCAGTCATATTGCTAGCCTCTCTTTCCGCGGTGAACTGGTTTTTTGGCACCAGGTTCTAGTACAGCCATGAAGGTACCAAGCAATGCCGTGATAAGAAGCAACAGCAATGTTGCCTGCCAGTCACCTGCCAGAACTGAGCGGAACATATCGCCAGTTTCATTCCAGGGCACCAGGCCGCTGACACCGGCAATAAGCGCGGCAATGTAGCCAAGGACGCGCGCCGTCACACCGGCGAGCAACCCGGCGACCACTCCGCGTCTAGCCTGGGTTGGATTGTCGGCCCGGCGTTCGACCTGGTTAGCGACATACAGCCCCCAGGCAGTTACAGCAAGCCCTGCCACTCCCCACCACGGTGAATTATAAAATGCTGACAGCCACGCGCCAGAAAACAATGGCACGCCCGCCAGTAGCCCCACCCACTGGTAACGTTTTGGTTCCATAAACCCCTCCTTACTATAGGTTAATACTATTGAATCATGAATTAGTGTATTTGTAAAAAGCTTTTGTAATCACGTCTGTATAGTATACTTATGTCGGCGCTCTAAGCCGCCGCATCTGGCAATCGTCAGGTGAACATCA
>CAZHGM010000037.1:0-6081 GCA_964532145.1 uncultured Candidatus Saccharibacteria bacterium
TAGAGAGATTAACAACGTAAGGCCTGAGTGTCCTACTTCGGGGTATCCTGTGCGAGGTACAAAACACTATATATTACAGCAAATAATCATTATTATGTCAATGATTTTATATCTGATATACTCGAGAACATATGAGGATACTTGGGATTGAGTCGAGTTGTGACGAGACGGCGGCGGCTGTTGTCGAAGACGGCGTGCGCTTGCTTAGTAATGTCGTGAGTTCGCAGATGGATGATTTTGCCCACTATGGCGGGGTCATACCAGAGGTAGCGGCGCGGTCGCATATCGAGGCGATGCTTCCTGTGGTCACGAAAGCACTCACGCAGGCTCATTGCACAATGGATGACATCGACGGTATAGGTGTGACCTATGCGCCTGGTCTCATCGGCAGTTTGCTGATCGGATCGCTCACCGCTCGTACCTTAGCAACCGTCTATGATAAACCACTCTATGCCGTCCATCATGTTGAGGGGCATGTCTATGCTAATTTCCTGACGGAAATTAGCAATGAGAGACAAGAGACAAGAGACAAGAGACAAGAAAAATCGCAAAAAGCAGATATGGGCGGTGTTTTGGGCTTGGTATTACCGAAACATCAGCCGCAGTTCCCTCTTCTGGCATTGATTGTCTCCGGTGGACATACACAGTTAGCATTATTCCATGATCATGGCGACTATGTGCTCTTAGGTCAAGCGCAAGACGACGCCGTCGGTGAGGCATTTGATAAAGTAGCCAAAATCATTGGCCTCCCCTACCCTGGCGGTCCCTCGATTGCTCGAGCTGCCGAACATGGCAACCCTGAGGCATTTGTGCTGCCACAAGCCAAACTCGCCTGCCCTCCTGGCTGCACGCATGAGATAAACGCTGTTGTCACGCAGTCTGACATCGATGCCGGACGCACCATCAAAGGCGCGCGCGGTGAATATTTCCTGCGCGAGCGCTGTCACAAGTATGATTTTAGCTTTTCCGGCCTCAAAACAGCCGTTTTACGGACTGTCCAGTACGAATGCGGTGTTGATCATACATTCCCCTCCTCGCAGCTGCCAGAGCGCGTCTCAGAGGGCTTGCAGCGCGATATGGCGGCTAGTTTCCAGCATGTAGCCGTTCAGACCCTCGTCGATAAAACTGTTCTCGCCTGTCAGGACTATTCCCCTGCCTCGGTCGTCATCGCCGGTGGCGTCGCGGCCAACCAAGAACTGCGCCGTCAACTGAAAGATGCGCTGCCAATGCCAATCGAATACGCGCCGATGAGTCTCTGTACTGACAACGCCGCCATGATCGCCTCGCTTGCTTATTTTATGGCTCTAGCGGGACGCACATCTGATCCGCTCACACTCGAGGTGGTTCCCAGTCTTAGTATGACGAAGACGAGGTGGAAGCGGGATGGGGAAAGAGGGAAACCCCAATTAATTACAAGGATGTAATTGTGTGGCAAGCGTCGATGGATATTGCAAAACAAGAACAGAGTCTCCTTTTGAGCAAACTCAGGCATTGAAGTTCAGCAACCACTTAGGGGGTTTATTTGCTCACTACGTCAATTTTTACTTCCCCCTTCCCTCTTCCCTTGTCCCGCGCTATAATCAAAGATGAAAACAAACACGTGAGAATTGGGCAAAAGAGGGCGAACAGCGTGGATCGCCACTGGTATTAGTTGTCCTTTTATCTTCACGTGAAAGCGAATTCCTGAAATTAACAGAGGTGCTTCATCATGAATTTACCAAAAGCATACCAACCTGATCAGTACGAACCGACTGTCTATGGCCTATGGGAGGCTGCCGATGCGTTTGCTGCGACAGGGAAGGGCACGCCATATAGCATTGTTATGCCGCCGCCAAATGCCAACGGGAATCTGCATATCGGCCACGCGCTCGATATGAACCTGAAGGACATTGACATCCGTTACCACCGCATGAAAGGCGATGATGCGATATTTATCCCCGGCTCTGATCATGCCGGATTTGAAACATGGGTTGTCTACGAGCGTGAGCTGGCGAAGCAAGGCAAGAGCCGCTTTGACTTCAGCCGCGAAGACCTCTATAGCCAAGTGTGGGATTTCGTGGAGGCTCGGCGCGGCGACATGGAGCTACAGCTCCGTGCACTTGGTATCAGCTGCAGCTGGAATGATGCCGTGTTTACCCTCGACAAGAAGGTGATTGATACCGTCTACGACACATTCAAAAAAATGTGGGACGACAAGCATATTTACAGAGGTGAGCGTATCGTAAATTACTGTACGACCCACCAGACGAGCTTTGCCGATATCGAGGTGGAGCACCGCGAGGAAAAGAGCAAACTCTGGCATATTGCGTATCCGCTATTGGACCACGTCGGCGAGATCATTGTCGCGACAACTCGTCCGGAGACCATGCTTGGAGACACCGCTGTTGCTGTCCATCCTGATGACGAGCGCTACAAAAAACTCATTGGCTCACGCGTCCAGCTGCCTTTTACAGACCGTGAAATTCCGATCATCGCTGATGAGGCAATCGATCCAGCCTTTGGCACCGGAGTAGTGAAGGTGACACCGGCTCACGATCCGACCGATTTTGACATCGGTGAGCGACATAACCTGCCACGCATCAAGGTGTTCGGCCTAGACGGTTTAATCATGGATGATATGCCGTCGTCGTTTCATGGTATGACCGCTGAAGAAGCCCGACGCAGCGTCTTGCTGCAGTTGGAGTCGCATGAACTCATTCGCAAAACAGAAGAATACGCACATCAAGTCGGGCACTGCTACAAATGTGGCACCATTATCCAGCCGCTTCTCGTTGACCAATGGTTTATCAGCATGAAATCATTTACTGCACCTGCGATTGAGGCAATCAAGGCGGGTAAAATTGCGTTTTACCCCAAGAACAAAGCAGGACAGATCATCGCTTACCTTGAGCAGCTACGTGACTGGAATATCAGCCGTCAGATACCGTGGGGGATCCCGATCCCGGCGTTTCAAAATACGACAGACCCTGACGACTGGATATTTGACGAGCGCGTCGAGGAGCCAGAAATTACCGTAGACGGAATCACCTACAAGCGTGAAGAAGACACGTTTGATACATGGTTTAGCTCCGGCCAATGGCCGTACATCGTCACCGATGAGCTCACGAATGGCCCGCTGAAGCGGTTCTATCCGACCGATCTCATGGAAACAGGGAGCGACCTCGTTCGCCAATGGGTATCGCGCATGATCATGTTTGGGCTATACAGAACAGATAAAGTTCCATTCAAAACAGTATATTTCCACGGAATGGTCAACGATGAACACAATCAAAAAATGAGCAAGAGCAAGGGTAACGTGATTAACCCCATGGAGATTGTCACGGAGTATGGCTCAGATGCCATGCGAATGGGGATCGTAGCGAAACGCAGTCCGGCACAGAACCAGGCATTTTCACGCGCCTCGGTCATCGCTGGACGGAACTTCTGCAACAAACTCTGGAATATGGCACGGTACATCGAAGACAAGGTCGAACTATTTGACGATCGCACCCCAGCTCCTCTTACGCTTGCTGATCACTGGGTTATTCGGCAATTGACAGAGGCGGGGAAGGAAGTAGCGGCACTCATTGAATCGCATCGCTACGGCGAAGCCGTTGATGCTGTCTATCACACAATATGGGACGACGTGGCCGACTGGTATATCGAGGCCAGCAAAGAGTCGGCAGGGGAGGGGATGCTTGCTTGGGTGCTTGAAACTTGCCTCAAGATCGCCCATCCATTCGCGCCGTTTGTCACAGAGGCTATCTGGACGACACTAAAAATGGACGAGGGCCTGCTGATCCGTACTGCATGGCCGCAAGGCGCAGTCTATGATGACATCGCTGCCGCTGAATTTGACCAAATCCGTGCCCTTGTCACCGAGACGCGTTATGTTGCATCAGAGCTACCGGCCGGCAGGCAGACGTTGCTCTACGAACACGACTCACTAATCCAAGATAACCAGGGATTGATCACCAGATTGGCACATCTAAAAGAGGTCGTGCATGCCGACCAACCACGCGGCCTACGACTGGCAGTACCTAACCGCGAAGCCTGGCTGCTTGTCGATGCCGATACGCTATATGAGCACCAGACAAAGCTAGAGACCAGACTAGCCGCTACGCGAGAGTTGATTGCTCGGCTGCAAGCCAGGCTTGCCAACGAGCAGTATGTTACATCTGCTCCGCACCATCTGGTGGAGGAAAGTCGTAATCAGCTTGATGAGCACCTTTCGCTCGAGAAAAAGCTTATTGCAGAACTCAATGTCTTAACGGGCTAAAACACAAGATCGTGTGTTAAGTGTGGCTGGGGTTTTACCCCCCGGCGGGCTGTAACATTGGTTGCTTGCATTCATCAACGACCACTCTATCCGCTTATTGCCATGGCTAGCTTGTCGCAGACGCGTAGGCAAACTGTAGCATCATGTAAACTTCAAACAAGCGGCGCGACAGACTACGATCACCTGATGGCTCATCGTGGTCATCTCGCCTGGCAGCCAGTGATGAGGCATCGCCCATGCTTTTGGCAAAGTTTTTGAGCATGGTTTTGTCGGTGTGGTTATGGAGGTCACCAACCGACTTTTGCATAGGGTCGTCCTGCGACCGCGAAGCTAGCTGCGTATTGCTGAGAGGGAATTTTATGGGGCGTATCGTTGGTTGAGCTACGATGTCCTTCGCGTGAGTTGCGACTAGCATGACTGCGAACACCATGATAACAGAGAGCATTCGTCGACAGTTACGGGTGATGTATGTGAGGATGATATTTTTTGTTTTCATAATGAATAATCTTATGTTAGCATAAGCTTTAAAGATTGTCAATATATAGTTCTAATATGAAAGTCGTTCATGCATATCTGTTAACTCGTCTGGGCCCGCCTCGTAAGGGTCAGATGTGAAATCATCAGCTGTTTCACATGGGATCAAATGCACGTGTGCATGAGGTACCTCAAAGCCCTCGACTTTGCTACAGACGCGCTCTACCTGTAGCTCATCCCGGATATGGAGCATCAGCTTTTTGACAGTGGCCATGACGGCCTGATAATCGTCATCCTCAAGATCCTCCAGATGATCAACTTGGGCTTTCGGCACCACTAGTGTGTGGCCAGCCTGAACCGGATTGATATTTAAAAACGCAAACGTCCGCTCGTCTTCGTAAATTTTGTAGCTAGGAAGGTCGCCGTTGATAATCTTCGTAAAAATTGATTCTTGCATGAAACTAATTATACAATGCTTTACTCTTGGGATCGAACAGCGTACACTGATGGCAACTGTAAATACCGTCGAGATACGCCCAGGAGGTGAGCACAATGTTTACAGGGTTCTTTTCGTTTTTGAGCCCCACAGCTGCGAAGATAAGTGGCTGGTTGATCGCAGCCCTGACAGCCATACCGCTGATGGCAAAGTTTTTTGTCGTGAGTGTGGAGCAGGGTGAGTACGGGTATTTCCTTCGGTGCGGACGACCAAGAGTCCTGAAAAACGGTCAGGTCAAGTTGGCTGAGCCAGGCGTCTACTTTGTGGCCCCGATCTGGAGACAGATCAAGATTGTCAACACAAAGGAGATTCGATGTGATGCCATCGCCCAAACTGTCACAACTGCTGACGAGGTGGTAGTGGAGATAAATTTCACTGCTCGCTACCGGCGTCTCACCGATGCTGACTCTATGACTCGGAGTATCTTGGAGGTTGATAACCTTACGGGAACTGTGGTGGATATCATCACAGCCGTAGTATCGACTCAGGTCAGTAAGCTGACGTTTGAGGTTTTGCGTAACCTTGAGGCGCTAATCGAACTCATTGAGTCGAGCCTCGAGGAAGTCATGCCGCCTCAGTGTGGGGCAAAGCTCATATGGCTGGGCATCCAGTCCTTCAGCAAAACCGAAGCACAGCTACGGTTTGAAGGCCAGTGCCGTATTGCAGATGCAATTATCGGCACGCAGCACAGCAGTATGCCCGCTGCAACTCAGGACGACGAGTAACCCCGCCCGGCATCGACGACCGGGTGGGGAAATCCCCCCAATTTGTTATAATTTAATGATACGGAGAGATGCAGGAGTGGTTGAACTGGCCGCTCTCGAAAAGCGGTATAGCGCAAGCTATCGAGGGT
>CAZHGM010000038.1:0-5874 GCA_964532145.1 uncultured Candidatus Saccharibacteria bacterium
GAGCCGGCCGTCGTGCGCTCCGTCCAGGTGGCACCGGAATCTGAGGAGGTGTAGAGGGAGCCGCCCCATACCACCGCCGCAAGCTTGCTGCCGTCGCTGGAGCTGGCGATGGATTGCCAGCTGCTCTGGTCTCCGATCAGATTCGTCCCCGCCTTCTGCCACGCGTAATCACCTGGCGCCGCTTGTGCTATCTGCGCCAGCGCGCTACCCATCACAACAAACGCTGTCAGTAGCGTTGCTATGCGTTGCCACAATTTGGCCTGTGTATGCTTTTTAGTATTCACCCCTAACTTAAATGCGACCGCTCTCATGCACTTCTACTCCCTCTATTTAGTCGTCTCTTTCTTTTTGTTTGCTCGCATCAAACAATTGCTTTTAATTATTATGGTTATGGTTGGGCTTGTCAATAGTTTCACACTAGAGATATACTTTTGTGAAACTGAATTCATTAAAAGCTGAATTATAGGTAGAATGCATGATACTGACACCCCTCAGTTTATGTTTCGTTTATAACAACATTTCCGTTATAATACCCAAAGCCTGAATCGATTAGCTTGGACTGCATCAATCGCAAGCTAGGGACAATCTGGTTCCACGATAGGTCGTATAGGTGCACCAATGAATAATGAGGTCAGAAGACTTCGTTTTTATTGGCATGAAAATTCTTGAAGTAGCAATAGGTTAAGATATGACGTACCAAATTACCTCCCAGGGGTTTTAGAAAGCTTTTGTATGTTGTTACAAGTCTTTGATCCACGCCTCAAGCTCTGGTAGAATCGATCCAATATCTTGTATATTGACGTTATAAAACTTTTCCAGCTGTTTCGTTTCAACTTCCGGCAAATCACGGTAGGCATGCTTCAAGTCATAATCTGTCTTTGCTTGCCAGCCATGCTTCAGTCGTAAAAACTTTGTTACATATCGTAGGATAAGATGATAATAGTACAGTATCTCAAGCGGTTTACTACGCTTACTACTTTTAATAAGAGAAAGTTTGATGAGTTTATAATAGCCATCAAGTCTTTTATGAGCTTCGTCGACATTATCATCTCGGAGTGGATACACTCGAAAATCAACGACCTGTTTCTTATCAAAAATCACTGTAGCATCGTCAACACCCTCGACTAACTTCACTTCACGACTGATACCTTGCGTATTGACGTCGATCGTCAGAAAGTCACTCATGCCCTCGAGATGATAGGTGGTATGTCCTAGCTCACCACTGTTTTTCATCTCATAGCGAAAATCTATTGGTGCAATTTCAGCCAGAACGGCTTCTATACAATGGTAAATTGTGAAGATTTTGTCATCATCAACGCTCAGCCATACGTCGATATCAGAATATTCGTCATCATAGCCTTGCGCGATAGATCCCTCAATCCAAAGCGCATAAACGTCATCGCGTTCAATCAGACGTTTGTGCAGATGCTCAATTATTCTTTGCTTATTATCCACAATTTTATTTATTTGTTAGTCACGCCTTACGGTGACGTATATCGCCACGACTTGTTTGCTGCCCACAACTGAACCGAGCGATAACGGTCGGTACGATTGACGACGGCTTCATTGCTTTGCAGTGCATCAACGCTTTCAGATGTCACGTAGTGAAGCTGAGGCTGGTACAGCGCGACCGCTGGCGCATCCCCTAGCCAAGTGGTGACAAATAACTCATACTTTGGAATCCGACCCGCCATATCGAGCCGGAGCTGAGCACTTGACAAGGCCTCGCTTGCAATAGAAGATTTGTAATTAGACAAATTGAGCCCGCGTGGATCAGCCTGTGACGAATGCCAATAGGCGTACACATCAGGATCGGCACCGAGCTCCAGCTCATACACAAACGCATCATACGCCCGTGGCAACACGACAGTTTGCTGGACATCAGCTGGAGTCACAAGCTTGAGATTGACATTTGCTCCCAGCTGCTGCCATTGGGTTTTGAGTTCTTCTGCAACCACAGGGTAATCCCCTGATTTGATCGTCACGAGATTTATTGTCAACGCCGCACCGTCTTTGACGCGTGTTTGGCCTTGGAGCTTCCAGCCAGCCTGATCGAGGATTGACCGTGCTGCGCTCAAGTCAAAGTTTGCCTGCCGCTTACTACTTGCTGATGAGAGTTGCGAGTTTGCAAGAGGCCCTTCTAACCGAGACGCGTAGTTATGCAGCTTCGCAATAATCGCATTCCGGTTTGTACCCGTCACAAACGCCTTGCGAACAGCGGCATCAGAAAACATTGAGCTGTCGTTGTTCAAAAACGCGAACACACCATCAAGAATATGCGTCTGGTACACGATCGCATCCTGTTGCTTGTCCATAATACTTTGGAGTTCATCACTCGTCAGGTCTGCTCCCCCATTAATTTCTTGCCTCAGAAACGCCGTTTTAATAGCTTCAGTGCTGTTAAAAATATGGAGCTGGAATCGTTCCAGTTTCGGCGCACCCAGCACAAATTGCGGATTTCGCTCCAGGTACACGATCATGCGACCTTCATCGGGGTTAATAACTTGTATGCGCTTAAACATAAATCCGCCCGATCCTATCGGCTGGCGATTAAAATCAGCTTCACGTAATCGTTCTGGTGGTGTTGCTCCAAGTATGTGGCGCGGCAAAATCCCAAACGTCAAGGCATGTGGGAACGCCGCATAGGGACGTACTAGATCAAACGCCACGCTTGTCTCGGATAGCTTGGTAGCTTTTACCTGGGCCCAGCTATTGTGAAGCGGTGAGCGCACGAGCGGATTTTTGATCAAATTCACGGTAAATGTGACATCATCAGCTGTGATCTTCTGTCCGTCATGCCAAACCACATCGTTTCGCAGATCAACAACGTACCGTTTGCCATCTTGTTCAATGCGCCAGCTACTCGCAAGGTCATTACGAAGATGGGTCGTCGCATCATACGAAAGCAGGCTCGCAAATACCAGCCGAGAGGCTGCTTGTTCGGCCTGCGTCCGAGCAAAAATCGGGTTGATTGACTCAAGCGGACCCACAACACCTTCGGCATATGTACCTCCAGCAACTGGGGCATATAGCGAATATGAACGCTGGTACCCGGCCAGCTGAAATGCACTGATGCAAATCAGGAGACCGACAAACGCCAGCCACCCTAGCGCATGACGGCGAACCGAACGGATGCTATCCAGACGTGAAACAATAAACCGATTGGCATGTTTAAGCGTCGCAGTCTCAATTTTGCGTGCACCACGTCTCAATGACCGGCTTGTGGGTTTTAGATTGCGAAGCCGCTTCCAGCTTTTATCTGGTTGTGCGTCCACTAATGCACCTTACCCGATGAGTAATCCGACTAGCACTGACATGATAAATACCACTGCTAACACGATTGTTGCTTCATGCAGACTCTTGTCAAGACCACGGCGTGTTGTAAACAACTCTCCTGAGCTGCCAAACCCAGCGCCGAGGGTTGCTCCGCGTGCTTGTAGCAGAATAAATGCGATCATAAATACCGCTGACGAGACTGTGATAATGTGTAATAACTTTGCAATGTTCATGTGGTGCTCCTTTGCTGCTTGCGATATGACTCTATTATACCGCTTAGGACGTAATTCGTCAGGCTTACTACCATACCGGCTAATATTGCGCCGAGAAAGGTAATCTTGATACTTGGCACTAGTGATATCGCGATGTATACCATAATACCGTTCACAACCAGCATAAACAGCCCCAGCGTAATCAAAATCGCCGGCAATGACAGTATGACGATAATCGGGCGCAAAATAACATTTACCAGTGAAAAAACGAGTCCCGCCAACAGAAAGGTTGCCAATCCGGCACTTGAGGATGCAAAATCCCCTGTCGAGAGAATGCGAATTGCGATCCATAGAGCAAGTGAATTAAATAACCATCTCACCAGGAACAGTCCAAATTGCGATTTCATTTGTTTATAGTATAGCAGATTAGTCATGGAGGTAACGGTAAATATGCTCGCCTTTTGCCTTGCCCATGGCGGCGACTAGCTGCTCCCTGCTGGCTGCTTTCACGCCAATACCGCTACCAAATGTCGCCACGAGTTTCTTGCGCGTAGCTGGACCAACGCCAGGAATGTCATCTAAGAGGCTCTTGGTCGCGCCTTTTCGTTTGAGCGTGCTATGGTAGCTGACGGCAAAACGGTGCGACTCATTCCGGATGCGCTGCAACAATTTAACGATCGGACTTTGTTTAGGCAACGTCACCAATACGAAATCTTCCGTTGTTTCGATCCCGGCACGAACTCCATCATTTGTGTAGGTATAGACATATTTTGACTCCAATGCCTTACCGCCAAGCGGCATTTGCGTCGGTTCATCAAATGGATTTTTCTCCTTGGCCCAGGCTCGTATCGCATCGATATCCAAGTTGACATGTGAGCGAGTCATATGCACTACAATCTGCTCATCTCGCTTTGCTAAGCCGATCGCCGGAATCGCAATCCCCAGTTCATCAAGCACGTCAAGTACTGCCGCTAGCTGGCCCTTGCCGCCATCGATGAGCAACATATCCGGTTTTGGCCAATCGCTATGCTTGCCGCTAAAACGCCGTCGCATTGTCTCGCTCATGTGTGCAAAATCATTATTGCCAGGTAGCTGCATTTTAAATTTGCGGTACTGGCTTTTGTCAGCCAAGCCTTTGGTCGCAACCACCATACTCCCCACATTATTTGTCCCGCTCATATGAGAAATATCGTAGCCTTCGATACGTTTTGGTATGGCGGGCAAGCCAAGCAAACGCTGTAATCCTGCTAACCCCTGGTCCTTACTGATATCCATAAACTCCCGGTCACCGAACACAATCTGTTGGCTAAGCTGTTTAAGATCGCGTAGTCGGTTTCTCAGCACTGCCGCTTCTTCGTACTTATGCTCAGCACTATACGTTTTCATATCACGCTCAATCTCGCGAATAAGCGTTTTACGCTCGCCTTTTAAATATCTCATAAGTTTTTTAAGAGTTTTGTGATAGGCATCGCTTGTGGTTTTTTGTGCTTCGACACCTGGACAAAGACCCAAATGATATTGCAGGCATAATGTATTCGGCATACGCTCATGCGTACTATATGGGAACACTCGCCGCAAGTACCTTAACGCTTTTTTGACCGCCCAACCGTTATAGTATGGGCCAAAATACGTCGCCCCATCATCAAGCGGCTGTCGCGTAAACGTCACTGCCGGATATGGTTCATTGAGTGGAATGCGGACATATGTCTGACTCTTGTCATCACGTAGTAGCACGTTGTAACGAGGCATATAGCGTTTGATCATTTCCGACTCTAAAAACAACGCATCGATTTCTGTTTCTACTTCAATCCATTCCGTATCAATTATTTCTGCTACCAGCGCGTCAGTCTTTGCGTCACGTACACGGGATTTCTGGAAATATTGCCGAACCCGATTGCTAAGATTCGCTGCTTTGCCAACATAAATAATCTCTCCATGCTGAGATTTATGAAAGTACACTCCTGGCGATCTAGGAAGTTCTTTTAATTTGGTTTGCAGCGCATCAGTCACCTTTTAATTATACCTTGCATAAGTAACCGCCATGTGCCGTGATTAATTATCGGTTTTGATTGACTGTAGAATATCTTTAATCTCACCCTCCAGGACATGCTGTGGATGGGCGCCAATCAGCGACTTTACAACCTTGCCGTCATGAAACACGATCATGTTTGGAATGCTGCGGACTTCGTACTGTCCTGCCAGCATAGCGTTATCCTGTGTTTGTTCGACATCAACTTTAACGATATCTAGATTTTCATCCATCTTTTTAGCGGTTGCTTCCAAAATCGGCGCCATCATCCGGCAGGGAGGACACCATGTGGCCCAGAAATCAACCAAAACAAGTTTGTCGCTGTTGAGAACTTTTTCGTCGAATTATTTTTTCTCT
>CAZHGM010000039.1:0-4520 GCA_964532145.1 uncultured Candidatus Saccharibacteria bacterium
TCAATGGCATCTTGTATTGGCTTCATGAGCCGCCTTCCTGTATGTACATCTCAGAATAGAGAGAATAGTATTATGGCATAGAAACATAATAATTAAAATAGTATAACTTGTGATAACTGTGACCTGGGTCACATAATGACTCGATACTCTACGATATAGTGGAAGTACTAACCAAAAGGAGGCGTTATGGATCCTACGGCACAATCAACGAACAGTGACCCGAACGAAATGAATAATCAACAGAGTAGTAGCTCCCAGCCAACAGATCAACCGCAAGATATGACAATGCAGAGCCAGCAATCACCGAATGGCATGCAACAGTCAGGCAGCGAGGGCGGTACATGCAAATGCTGTAAATGTTGCACATGTACGGATGGCTGTGACTGCAAGAAATCACCGGAATCCTCAGACAGTAGTAGCGAAGAATCTACGCCTGCTGATACGACAGCGCCCGCACAACCGGCAAGCATGTAGCTCCGCCAAATTTTGTAGGGATGATATTCTCCGCTATACTTAATCCCACAAGGATTACATAGCGGAGGATGTATGGTATGCAGAAAATCGCGACACGAGTATTTATCTACGCATCTGTCGTGTTCGGCATATTAGGGCTGTTGATGGTAGTGGCAATGCCGGACAATGATCAGCAGAGCTCGCCGCTTCATATTTTGCTGCTAAAGATGTTGATGGCAACAGTTTTTGTTATTTTACCGTCGTTTGCCCTAAGTGTTGCCGGAAAATATTTGAAAAAGTAGCAGCCTCCAAACTCCAAATTGCGTAACCAAATATAGCTGCTGTATGTAGTTTGGTACAATTGATAGATGAAAAATTTTTATCAGGTACTAGTTAATACGCTTATTGCGAATGTTACGACAAGTTATTTGTGGTTCGCGTTGACATTTTGGGTGTATTTGGAGACAAAGTCGGTATTGGCAACTGGTATCATCGGTGGCGCATATATGCTCGCTGTGGCGATGTTTAGCTTAGTATTCGGCGTCATCGTCGATCACAACAAAAAGAAGCGAGTCATGGTGATTTCGAGTATCGTGACGTTTGTTGCGTACGTGCTTGCCGGTATTGGGTACGTTGTGCAGTCGCATGATAATTTGATCACCGTGACCAATTGGCCATTTTGGTTGTTTGGCGGCTTCATTTTAATCGGCGGTGTGGTTGAAAATATGCGTAATATTGCTTTGAGCACGACCGTGACATTATTGGTCCCCAAAAACGATCGCGACAAAGCAAATGGAATGGTCGGTACCGTGCAAGGTGTCGCGTTTATGGTCACGAGTGTATTCTCTGGGTTGTCGATAGGGTTTCTTGGTATGGGTTGGACGCTTGTTATTGCAATCGTACTGACCGGCATAGCATTGCTTCATCTGCTCATGGTGACGATTCCTGAAAAAGATATTTATCACGACCCAGAACTTGGTAATAAAAAGATCGATATAAAAGGCAGCATGGCTGCAATTCGTGCCGTACCCGGACTAGCGTGGCTGATCATATTTACGACATTTAATAACCTCATCGGCGGTGTGTTTATGGCATTAATGGACCCATATGGTCTGACGTTATTTTCGGTTGAGTGGTGGGGCATCGTTCTCGGAGTAACAAGTACGGGCTTTATTATCGGTGGTGCTATCGTGGCCAAAAAAGGCCTTGGCAAAAATCCGCTTAAAACCATGCTACTCATCAATGTAGGCGTAGCCGTGCTTGGCGGCATGTTTACGATACGCGAATGGTGGTGGCTGTATGCGCTTGGCATATGGGTGTTCATGTGCCTCATGCCTGCTGCCGAAGCGGCTGAACAGACAATTATCCAGCGAGTCGTACCGATGAATCGCCAAGGCCGAGTATTTGGCTTAGCCCAAGCAATTGAGTCAGCGAGTTCGCCAATCAGCGCGTTTATCATTGCGCCAATCGCACAATTTGGATTGATACCGTATATGAAAAGCCGAGAAGGCCAACAAGCATTTGGGTGGCTGCTCGGTTCTGGTCAGGCGCGAGGTATTGCATTAGTATTTTTGATCGCTAGTGTGATCATGCTCGGGGTTGTACTATATGCATTTACAACGCGATCGTATCGTGATCTAAGCAGCGTGTATAAAACGTCCTAAAACTTCGGTGGAACGCTTGGGTCGTTTACAAACGTAATGGCCTGGCCGGTTTTGCCAGCACGTCCAGTTCGTCCGATACGGTGCACATAATCATCGTAGATTTTGGGCGGATCAAAGTTGATGACGTGTGATACATTCGGAATATCAAGTCCGCGAGCAGCGACATCAGTTGCAACCATGACGTTGATTTCACCTGTTGCAAAACTACGGAGCGCTCGTTCGCGTTGGGATTGGGATTTGTTGCCATGGATTGCCACGGCCGGAATGTTATTTTTGGTGAGGTTGTCAGCCAGGCGCTGAGCTCCGAATTTCGTTTCATTAAATACAATGACTTTTTCAAATTCTGGACGAGGCAGCAGTGTTTTGAGAATTTCGATTTTGTGGGCTTTGTCATGAGCATGGATGATATCTTGCTCAATGTGATCATTCGTCTGGTTTTTGATGACGGAAATTGTCACAGGCTGGTGCATAAAGTCGCGCACAATCTCACTCACCGATGCGTCCATCGTCGCGCTGAAACATAGTGTTTGTCGCTGCCGCGGCAGTTCTGCCTCAATCTTTTTGATATCACGCACGAATCCCATGTCGCACATCCGGTCGGCTTCATCGAGTACAAATGTTGTGATCGTGTGAAGCCGAAGTGTGCGCCGGTCGATCAAGTCATTGACTCGCCCAGGTGTGCCGATAACAATATGCGGGCCACGCTGAATTGATTTGATTTGGCGGTTGATATTAACACCACCGACAACGATGGCAGAATATAACTGCATGCCTGCGCTAAAGCGTTGAAAATCACGGTCGATTTGCTGTGCAAGCTCGCGGGTCGGAGCCAAAATGAGGGCGCTAACTGGACGGCGGTTTGTCGTTAACTTCTCAATAATCGGCAATAAAAAGGCAGCGGTTTTGCCAGTGCCGGTGTTGGCAAGTCCCAGCACGTCGCGGCCTTCCAGACCCGGTATAATTGCCTGGTCCTGGATAGGCGAGGGTGTCTCAAAACCGATGTGTTTGAGATTGCGTTTTAACTGCTCGCTAAGGGCAAAATCTGAAAATGAATGGACAGCAGCGTACGGTGCTTCTTTGGTTGGCTCTACGGCCTTATTCACAAAATGATGCGAGGGGATCTGTGATTGTTTTTTAGCGGGACGACGCTGTCGCGAGGGCTTAGGCCCATTGTGTGGTCGGCGCCATGAAGCACGCCGGGAAGAATTATGCATGGAGATGAATACCTTTCTTGATCATTACATACATTCGATGAATGACAAGAATTATTGGGGTAACACATGTATTCATCCAGTAGCATTACTACTAATATTATAGTATAGCATATTGGAATAATAAAATCAAGTATACCGCTTATATTTGTTATATCAGAGATGACAGGGTACAATAACGCTAATATAAAGCTAACCACATAGGAGTAAGACATGGCACGTAACGACATGGCCACTGGCAAAAACATGCGAATGGCAATCGCCTTTACGGCAGTTATGGGTGTTGCTTTGGCAGCGCTTGCACTTGTCAGGGAGCAATTTGGCGACTCAGACGTCCTTCAAGTTCTCTGGGTTGCAGCCCTCGTCGCAGTCATGGTCGGTGGTGTTTCAACCGCCTACTTTGCACGCGGCGACAACGAGTAAGACGACGAAATCTTCGGTTTTCTGATAACATAAGCGGCAACAGTGTTGTCGCTTATGTTAATGTGTTGTATGCTATGGCTATAATTAACAAAACAAAGCATTTACTCTATGAGAAGCAAGATTCTCATTGCAGCAGTACTGCTTGTCGGCGTGGCGTCGGTTGCCTATGCGGCTCTAAGCCAGACGCTGACGATTAATGGTACTGGTACACTCAATGGTACATGGGATATTGAAATTACTAGTATCACAAGGACAGACACGAATGGTGGTGCAAATGAAATATCAGCACCGACATTCAGTGGCACGACGGCTTCATTCGATGTTGGATTTATAACGCCAGGTGACTATGCGACGTATGACGTAGTGATGAAAAACCTTGGTTCAATCAAAGCAAAGGTGAGTTCACTACCCAGCCTTACGACGGTGAATGCAGCAGAACCTGTCGACGTGAAGTTCACGATTACTAGCGGTCCTGCCGTTAATGATGAGTTGGATCAGAATGACACTGCAACAGCATCGGTCAAGGTGGAATGGCTCAGCAGCGCGACCGGTACTTCATCAACCTTGTCGAAGACTGCTTTGATGAGTTGTGGCTTCGTACAAGCTCCATAAGACTTTAGAACGATTCAGGGCTATGATCACTCCTTCTTCTTGTGAAGGAGTGATTGTTTGCTGCGCACGGATTGTGATGGTATAATTTGCTTAAGATTATATACGCACAGGATACCCCGAAGTAGGACACTCAGGCCTTACGTTGTTAATCTCTCTA
>CAZHGM010000040.1:0-3881 GCA_964532145.1 uncultured Candidatus Saccharibacteria bacterium
AATGATTGCCCGATCCCTTAGCCCTGTTTCGCTATTTGTATCAACTGCTTCAATAAGCCGCACAACCTCACCAGATGATAGAAATGAAACCTGTTTACGGCGTACTTTGGGTAGTTCAATTTTTTCTGGTGTCAGTGTCTCGATACCGCGCTTGGAGCAATATGTGAGAAAACTTCTTAGAGCGATCAGGTGGTAGCTCTGCGTCAGTGTGCTCAGGGTTTCACCGTTTTGACTTTTGTAGCGGTTGAGCCACAGTCGCCACTTGCGAACTAGTTCAGCGTTGAGTATCGTGATAGGCTCATCTCCTGCAAATTCGATTAGTCGTTGGAGATATAGATAGTAATTCTCGGCTGTTTTTTGGCTGCGACCGCGCTCGACTTCCAGCGACTCGATAAAATCACTAATAAGTTCTGAGAAATACTGCATTGCCATACCTCTATCATAAGTGTTTTTAGTTCATTTTGCGATTAATATTGGTTACAATAAAAGGATGAGCATTATTGAGGCGATTATACTGGGGCTGATCCAGGGGTTGACGGAGTTTATTCCTATATCAAGCTCCGGGCATCTCGTGATTGCTCAGTACCTTATGACTGGCCAGAGCAGCCATTTATTTCTGGAGTGGATCAATCTCGGCACGGTGTTGTCACTTATCATATATTTCCGAGCGCGTATCTGGCAGGCGATACGCGATATCGTGCAAAAACACGACTATGTTCTAGCACGAAATATCATCATCGCCATGTTGCCAGCTGCGATCATTGGTTTCATGGTGGCTGATATTATCGAATCACAGCCATTGTTTGCCAGTCCGTGGACCGTACTTGTAACATTGATTGTGGTAGGGATTGTGCTTGTGGTCCTTGAACGACTGCCGAAGTGGCAGTTGAAGGACGCAGAAGAGCTTCCTGCGCCACGGGCGCTGATTATCGGCCTTGCTCAGGTACTTGCTCTTATACCTGGAACCTCTCGTTCCGGGAGTACGATTATTGCGGGACGGCTTATGGGTATGAGCGCTGCTCGTGCTGCTGAGTTTAGTTTTTTGGTCTCGATTCCGATTATGCTTGGGGTGATTGCCAAGCTGCTTATAAAACATGGCGATCGAGCCTATTTGTTTGATAACTTCACGCCGCTCCTGGTGGGAAATCTTGCGGCGTTAATAAGCGGTTTGCTGGCTGTCGGTTTTTTGATGAAATATCTTCAGAGCCATTCGCTTGCCGTATTTGGATGGTATAGGATCGGTCTCGGGGTGGTACTACTGGTGGTACTTCTGCTACAATAGGTTGTAATTATACCAACGTAGCGAGGATTATCACATATGTCACAACACCCTGTCGTCCAGCAAATTAAATTTGAGCGCACGTACTGCATGATCAAGCCAGACGGCGTCAAACGTGCACTGATCGGCGAGGTTATTCATCGGTTTGAAAAAGTCGGCCTGAAAGTGGTCGCCATGAAAATGTTTGTGCCGACTGCCGAGCAGGTCAAAGCGCATTATCCGATGAGTGATGAGGCATGGGTCAGTCGGCTTGGCGAAAAGGGCTTGAGTAGTTTTGAGAGCCTCGATGTGACCGCCGGAGAAGTCCTGGGGACTGAGGATAAAATGGAGATTGGCAAGGGCGTGGTGGACAGCCTAGTCGACTACATGACATCCGGGCCAGTTGTCGCAATGGTCGTTGAAGGTATGCAGGCAATTGACATGGTACGCAAACTCTGCGGTCATACATTGCCGTTCAAAGCAGACGTCGGTACGATACGGGGGGATTTCTCAGTCGACAGCCCCTCAGTGGCCAACGCTGAAAAACGCTCTATCCATAACATTATTCATGCAAGTGAAACTGTGACAGAGGCTGCGAACGAAATTAAGCTCTGGTTTGGTGGTGATGACATTCCAACCTATGATTTGACGAGCGAAGCAGTTATGTACTCAAAATATTACTAGCAATTAGTGCAGAGTAGGCGGCAGATAGTATATAGTAGAAGCGCAATTACTTCGCTATGAGCTAGGCCCCCATAGTTCAATGGATAAAATAGTTCCGTCCTAAGGAAAAGCTCTAGGTTCGAATCCTGGTGGGGGCACCATGGTGCTTACGTGATTGTTGCGACTGTACTTTTACTATATACCATACCTTATTTACGATATACTAATCCGTATGAAGCAATTTGCAGGCCAGCACGAGGATGAAGAAGTATTGTTCGTGTTTCGCAGGCATATTATTGCGATGCGTAAGGGGTTCTACTTGTTGCTTATCCCGTTCGCAATTGCTTCGCTACCCGCGTTAGTCATGCCGTTTGTGCCGTATCAGTATGTGCCAGAATGGTGGCATGATCCGCTTCATCTTATGGTAATCGCTTTCGGAGGGTTCGCCGTCGGCCTCATGTTGTTTTTATATCAATGGATGGGATGGTACTTCAGCGTGTTTATCGTCACCAACCAGCGCCTGCGTCAACTGACACAAAACAGTATCTTTGGTAAGAGTGTTATTGATCTGGGGCTCACGAAAATTCAAAATATCAGCTATAATATAAATGGCTTTTCAGCAGATGTCTTGGGGTATGGGACAATCGTCGTCCAGACGTTTGTGGGCGACCTCGTACTCGACAAAGTACATCATCCTGAGGATGTTTATAACAAATTGCAAGATGCCGTCCATGCGGCACATAAGGGTGGAACAGCAGAGGACAATGAACCGGATTCTATCGAAAATTCCTAAACTAAGGAAAAAACCAGGCGATAATCGTACGCTTGAAGACCGTATCACGAATGAAACTGTTGCGGAACACCGTGAGCAGATTTTAGCTGGCGGACGGCGTTTTAAATATCCTATTCAGTATTCACGAAACAAATTAGTAATTAACTCTATACTTATTAGCATCACGGGCATAGTCATAGTCGGAGCACTTGGCTGGTGGCAATTATATGTTTCACAGAATACTTCAAAATTTATGTACCGCTTGACTCAGCTTGTACCCGTGCCGGTGGCTCAGGTCGATGGTGAATCGGTGCCGTACGCTGACTATCTTAAGCGACTACGAAGCAGTATTCACTATCTCCAAGAGCAAAATAATCTCAATATGAATAGCGTGGACGGCAAGAAAGAAGTAGACTACCGTAAACGGCAGGAACTCAATAACGCTATTCGAGACGCCTACGTGCGAAAGATCGCCAGAGAAAACAAGGTGTCTGTTAGCGAAAAAGATGTCTCATCCTTTATTAAGAACGAACTGTCGGCAAAACAGGTGAGCGAAACCGCTTACGAGAAGACAGTACTTAACAACTACTATGATTGGTCAATGTCAGACTATAGAGGTGTTGTAAAATCCGAACTGCTTAAACGCAAAGTATCATTCGCGATAGATGCTGCCGCACGTGATAAAGCCAATCGCATTCTTGCTGCGCTCCGGGCAAGCGATGCTGATTTTACCGCTATAGCTAAAGCTGAATCAGACGATCAAGAGAGTAAATCTTCTGGCGGGGATAGTGGTGCATTATCGGTTAAAACGTTTGATCCAAATGGAGTCATTCGCGCCGTCTCAGCGCTCCAGCCCGGTCAAATAACGGATTTGCTGTACGGAACTGACGGGTATTATGTAGCAAAATTAACATCAAAAAATGATCAAACCATTCAGTTTCAGTTTATCAAAGTCAGCATTAATGAACTTAACACGCGTTTTCAAGCGATAAAAACTGCTAAAAAAATCAAAGAATTTATTCAAGTTCAGAACCCATAAAACAGGGTATTATTTAGGGGGATATCGCTAGCCCGTGGTGTCGCGGCGGGTATGTAGTTCTGTGCCGACCGCCTTTCATTTCGTTTTTTTGATGTACCATAGTAAAACCCCTGCACAAGGTGCAGGGGTTTTACTATGGCGGGCCCGAC
>CAZHGM010000041.1:0-3868 GCA_964532145.1 uncultured Candidatus Saccharibacteria bacterium
GACATTAGGACAGCTCCGACGGCTGGCGATAATAAAATACCGGATTTGTAGAGTAAACCAGCAGCCAGTGGAATAGCGAGTACATTGTAGCCAGTAGCCCAAGCCAGGTTTTGTACCATTTTGCGGTAGGTTGCTTTGGACAAATGGATAACCCTTAACACATCTCGTGGGTCGCTCTTAACTAAGATAATGTCGGCAGATTTAATGGCAACGTCAGTACCAGCTCCGATTGCCAATCCAATCTCTGCTTGAGTAAGTGCAGGTGCATCGTTGATACCATCGCCGACAAAGGCAACTTTATTACCACTTTGCTGTAACTCTTTGACCTTATTGGCTTTATCTTCTGGGCGTACCTCTGCAAAATACTGGTCTAATCCGAGCTGTTTTGCAACATAAGCAGCAACATCTTGGCTGTCGCCCGTTACCATTGCCGTCTTAATTCCCTCAGCTTTTAGCCCAGTTATCGTCTGTTTTGATTGCTCACGGATAACATCGGCTAAAGCAATCGCACCAATAACTACCTTGCCATCCTTAATTAGATAAACCTCGGTTTTGCCATCCTTAGCGGCTTGCTTGGAATACTGCTCTATATCAGCAGGTACTTTGAGCTTATTTTCTTTGATATACCGATAGCTCGCTGCTATGAAATTATCCTTACCGTGTAGTCTGCCTTTTACGCCAAGCCCAGGTAAAGCGGCAAAGTCTTCAACTTTATCAAAGTGAACGTGCCTTTTATTTGCTTCGTTGACGATCCCTTTGCCAACTATATGCTCACTGTTTTGCTCAAGGCTTGCGGTAAGATGCAGAATGTCATCTTCGGTATAACCTTTCGTTGCCCAAATATCCGTTACGCCGTGTTCGCCTTTTGTGAGCGTTCCTGTCTTATCAAAGAGTACCCAATCAACTTTGCGAGCAGCTTCTAGTGCCAAACGCTTCCGTACCAACAAACCGTTTCTTGCCGATAGAGCAGTTGATATTGAAACAACTAACGGTATAGCCAAACCCAATGCGTGTGGACAGGCGATGATAAGGACAGTTACTGAACGTTCAAGAGCAAAGGCAGCGTCTTTGGCAACGAGCCAGTAGATAAAAGTAAGTACACCCGTAACTATTGCGATGAGCGTTAATGCAAATGCCGCCTTGTCAGCAAGTACCTGCACATTAGACTTTGAGCTTTGCGCTTCGGCTACAAGTCGCATAATCCCAGCAAGGGCAGTGTCTTCGCCGAGCTTTGTAACTTTAACCGTCAGTGACCCATCTTGATTGATCGTTCCGGCAACTACCTCGTCATTAACCGTCTTACTTGTCGGCTTGCTCTCGCCTGTGATAGCTGCTTCATTTACCGATGAACTGCCCTCAGTGATTACACCATCTACCGGAATGCTTGAACCTGGGCGGATCAAAACCAAATCGCCAACTTTTAGATCGTTCACGAGCACCTGCTTTGGTTTACCGTTTACCAGCTTTTCAGCTTTATCGGGTAGGAGCTGAGATATAGCATCTAAGGCACTTTCAGCCTTAGCCACTGATGCCATCTCTAACCAATGCCCTAACAGCATAATCGTTACAAGCGTTGCCAGTTCCCAAAAGAAACCCTCGCCCTCAATAAAGAACTGCGTTGCAACGCTATAGACATAAGCTGTGATAATTGCCAGGCTGATGAGTGTCATCATACCTGGCAGTTTAGCTTTTAACTCGCCCCACGAACTTTTAATGAACACCATACCGCCATAAAAGAATATGATGGTACTAAGTACGAATGGCACGTACTGCGACCCCGGAAAACTAGGCGGCGTAAAGTTCAGCCAGTGCTGTATCATCTCTGAATACGCCATAACAGGTATGGTCAGTATCAGGGACAACCAGAACTTATCTTTAAACATAGCAACAGAATGACCGGCGTGTTTATCGTGTTCCTGATGCTCGTCTGAACCGTGATGGTTTTCGTGATGTGCGTGGTGCGAGTGATCCATTTTAGTGGCTCATCCCTGACATTGAATTATCATATGCTGAGTAACCCCAGTCTGTCTGCCACTGCTTCATCTGAGTAATTTCCTTGCTTTGTGCATCAACAATGGCTTTTGTAAGCGTCTTTACCTCTTGGTACTGAGCGTTTGTCTCGCCTGGATAAGCCATATTGATTGCCGATTGATGGTGCTCAATCATTGATGAAATGAACGCTTTGTCAAAGTCATCGCCGTTAAGACCTTTCAGTTTTTCGGTCATAGATGCCATATCATCCATCATCGCCATTGCCGAGTGATCCATCATCATATCGCCACTGCTTGCAGGGTAACCCCACTGACTTTGCCAACTCTGCATATCGGTAATCTCTTTATTCTGATCTGATATGATTGCGTTTGCCATATCCTTAAGTTCCTGATGCTTAGCGTTAGTCAATGCCAGATTTGCCATATCAACCGCCCCTTGATGATGGGCAATCATATTAGCAAGGAACATCCGGTCATAGTCTTCGCCATTTAGTTCACTGAACTGCTTGTATTCAGCTGAGCTTTTATCTACCAAACTGGTTTCGGCTGTTTGTTGGGTAGAGTTATTGGTCGCAGCCTTGTCGCTCTTATTGGCAGCAAATATGCCTACTCCGGCAACTACCGCCACGAGTATTACGGCTGCAATGATGATCTTATTCTTGTTCATAGGTACTCCAAACGTTACGTTATTATCTTGTTACCGTAAACAAATCCTATGTTCTGAATACCTGGAACAGAATATAGAACGGCACTTTAGGCGGCGGCTTTACTTCGTTGGCATAAAGACGCTGCTTAACAAGGCTGCTGGATAATTCACACACTTGCCCCTGTTGAGGCAAGGGCAAAGCTGTATCGTCATCATCTTGGTCATCTTCAAGCTGCTTGGGATTTGTGCTTTCGCTGTTTAGAACAGCCGTACGACATAGCGATGCACAAGATGCAGCGTCGCTGGATTGATGGTTCATTCCGGTCATCTCGTGCGACATAGTGCTCATCGCCGAGGTATGACCAGCAAAACCGATAGAGTTAATGAAAACAATAGCGACCAGAACCAGGCTGTTCTTTATGACCGCTAAATACTTCACGCTTACTTACCCCTCACATTTGATAACTCATAGAGAGCAAGTAGTTCTTCAACTGCTTTATCTTGCTCAGCTTCCGTGCTTGAGACAAGGCTGTCCTTGATATGTGTCCGGACGTGATTTTCCAATATGAGTTTATTCAGCGAGCCGATGGACTTTTGAATGGCAAGGCTCTGTGTGAGTATATCCATACAGTAGTCTTCATTTTCAATCATCTTTTGAACACCTCGCATCTGACCCTCAAGTATCCTAGCTCGGTGTAATGCCCGTTGTTTTAAGTCGGTTATCATAAATCTATGATAATACCCCCAGGGGGTACTATGCAAGTGTAAATAGTCAGGCTAGTAGTAGGGGGGTAGTCCCCTTTACTTTTGGTAAAAAGGTACTCCGCCATATAAATGCCGAATTTTCGGGGGTTATTTGACCAAGCGTTTTTTAGTACATCAGGAAGCTAGAAGTACTTATTCGGTACTGCTGGTTCGTCACGGAAATATTGATTGAACTGACCAGAGGAGCTTACTATGTTGATTAGTTCATCTTCGTTTACTCCAAGTATTTGAAGTAGTAGTAGTTTTAAATATCTTCCAAGTAAAGCATTAGCCGTGTGCAGTTCGTAGGGACGTAATGCATCTTTCTTTCTTGACTCGTCACCGTGTGTCAGGCTCCCCATATAATCAACACACAGTCTAAACCGGTTAGATTGTAATCTGTTACCATACTAAGCACAGGGCGGTAGCCCTGTGCATGAAAGGACTGTGTATTTACTATGCCAAAAGGCAAACCAATCGATCCCTC
>CAZHGM010000042.1:0-3393 GCA_964532145.1 uncultured Candidatus Saccharibacteria bacterium
GATCCGCAGTAGATGGATTGAGTGAGCCGCTCGGATGATTATGCGCCACGATAATGCTAGCGGCGCGGTCGGTTATAGCTTCGGCGAAGACTTCGCGTGGGTGGACGAGGCTGGCGGTCAAGGTGCCGATGGTTATGATTCGTTTGGCGATGAGGCGGTTGGCTCCGTCGAGCGTGAGGCAAACGAAGTATTCTTGCTTTTTGTCACGAATGTCGCTCAACTGCTCGACGGCTTTTTCTGGACTGTCGATGATCGGCCGATCGGGCACCTCAAATTGTCGGCGCCAGAGTTCATAGCCGGCCATAATTTGCGTGGCCTTGGCAGGACCGAGACTTTTTATACTGAGTAAATCTTCGTAAGCTAGCTCGCTACCTTTTTCTTTCAGTAGTTTTTGCACCTCGCGAGCAAGTTTAGTCACATCAGCGTACTGCGTACCGCTGCCAATTATCGCCATCAAAAGTTCGTAGTCACTCAGGGCCTCAGCACCTCGCGCCTGGAGCTTCTCCCTCGGTCGTAAGTCTTTGCGACGATCCGACATCTTCATATTTGCAGTATATACCTTGTTTACTATTTGCTCTAGCCGTTGCGGCTTTTTCTAAAAGCGCTTCAAGACCGCTCACTACTGGTTACCACTAGAACGGTTAATCGAAAAATAGGTGAAGAATATCCGGGTCACACCCAAATTTTAAGCAAAGATCCGTTGTCACCATGCAGTTGCGCAAAGCATCTTGCGACAATACGAAGTCGAACCGCCACCAGCAATTCCCCTAATCGAGTACTCGAGATACGTACTGCGAAACGGTGGCGAAAAGGAAAAAACCACCCTTTTGGACGGTTTCGTCGGTTTTGTAACTTTTGGTGACAACTGGTACTTTTGTCTGACTCAAGGGGTAAATCTGACTTTTGGTCAGGGAACCCGGTCTGGGTATTTACCTGCTGAGTCTGGCTCGCGCTAGTAGATGCACTTCGCAACGAATCGTTCAATTTCAAACAATCGTTTTCAATTGACATATCATTTAATTAGTGCTATAATACAATTTGAAAAGTCTACCTTGGAGGTTGCCATGGCAAGAAGCCAGCTTTTCGTTCTACCTGGAGAATCGACCGAAGACGCCAAGCGGCGTGAAGAGGTCGAGGCCCCGTTTGGTCGATGTGGAGACCACGCCAAGACCAATGAGTACCAAGGCTGTGGAACACCGCTCGTCGACGATGACTGGTACGTCTGCCCGTCCTATCCGGACTGCTGCCGCCCATGATCATCGAGCCCTCGGCTCACACCGTTGCAGGCTTACGGCCTCCGGAGTGATTCGGGGGCTGTTTGCTTATACTTGGCTCACGATGGCGGATGAGTTTTTATAATCTCAATGTAACCAGAAACCTGTTTTTAACATGTGGCCTTACTTTTATCAATAAATCTTGTTAACATATATACAGCTATAATTTCAATCATTTGATTAGATCTTAAGCTTTATTCATACATACTCTAGCAATCACACTCCGGTCCCTGTGCGCTATCAAAACTTCCAGTATCGGTTTATGGCACTTGAGTGAACGGCTCTACTCCTATCCCGCTACTACAATCTAAATCCGTTTTTTACAGATTAAACGATTAATCAGGATAGTTTTTGTATGGATCCGACAATTGAGATAAATGAGCGTGTTGATATGGTTGTGCTTTATAAAAAGCACGGTGATATTAGTACACTTGCCGTTCCCTACAAAATGCGCTGGAAAGATCAAGATATACAGTTTACGCAGTTAGGTATGCGTCATCCCACCGCAAAAGGAAAGCGTATGATTCATGTTTTTGATGTCTCGGATGGGTGCAATGATTATCGTCTAGAATATGACGCCGAGCATTTAACATGGACACTCGTATGCATGATACCGGGAGATTACCGATGAGTAATCCATTTGGACTAAATACTGAAAAGCCAAGTGTCATGTGGATAGATCTTAATAGTGCATTTGCGACTGCCGAGCAGCAAGCTCATCCTTCGCTTAGAGGTAAGCCGATTGGTGTGACAAATAGGATTAGTAAAGAATGCTGTGTTATCGCGGCAAGCTACGAGGCGAAAAAACTAGGTATAAAAGTCGGATGTCGCCGCACAGAAGCTTTGGCAAAATGCCCTGAGTTTATCATGCTCGAAACTGATCCCCCAAAATACCACCACGTATATGAAAAGCTATGTGCAATTATGAAAGACTACACCCCACACGTGAAGATGAAGAGTATCGACGAAGGTATTCTCGACTTTCATGGGACGCTGCTTGAGGGAAAAACGGATGAAATAGTCAAAATTGGCTATGAGATAAAAGAGCGCGTAAAAAAAGAGATTGGTGATTATATGACAATCAATGTCGGAATTGCACCAAACCGATTTTTAGCTAAGACCGCCGCTGGACTACATAAGCCGGATGGGCTCGATGTTATCGACCATACTAATATAGTGAAGGTGTATGAATCGCTAGAGCTGCAAGATTTAAATGGTATCGCCGACGGCTATGGTTCACGCCTGCGAGCTCATAATATATTTACTCCGATGCAATTTTTAGCAGCACAAGAAAGTATCCTTAAGCGGCAAATATTTAGGAGCATTAATGGCACGTATTGGTATAAACGGCTGAGAGGTTTCGAAGTTGATGATATCCAAACATCACTTGGAATGGTAGGACGGCAGTGGGTAGTAAAGAACCCTACAAATGATGACGCTTACCTCAGATCTTGCCTTCATTTCCTGGCGGAAACAACCGCTAAGAAACTACGGTTTCGTAACATGGAAGCTCGAAGTGTATGCGTGTGGTTATCTTTTAATTCAGGCGGAGGATTTGTTGATAAAAAAACTTACAAGGTACCCTGCTATACAAATGAGGCTATTTGGGAGCGGGTATCTAAAATATTTGATAAACGTCCCGAGCATATGGTCGTACGAACGATAGGCATGTATCTTTACAATCTTGAGCCCTCAAATCGCTCTCAGCTAGATCTATTTGGCGTGAGCGAAAAAGAAAGCTACTTAACAGAAGCTACTGATGAGATCAACGATTTCTACGGAACATTTACAATATTCTCGGCAGATACACTGGAGGGCACAAAACATGTCAAACAGAAGATCCCTTTCGGCGGTACCGAATATTTTAATCTTTTATTGAAGAGAACGTAATGGGCATTCCTAGTCAAGGAACCTGGTCGTCTTTTCAGGTGTCCAGTCGATTTAAGAGGAACCGGTCACTTTCAGAACTAAATATCAGGGGTGAGCACGAAAAAACCGCCCTTTCGGACGATTCTATCGGTTTTGTACCTTTTGGTAAGAATTGGTACTTTTGTCTGACTCAAGGGGTAAATCTGACTTTTGGTCAGGGAACCCGGTCTGGGTATTTACCTGCTGAGTC
>CAZHGM010000043.1:0-2773 GCA_964532145.1 uncultured Candidatus Saccharibacteria bacterium
GTCTGGCAGCATTCCAGCTGCTCTCACTCTCATATGCCCCCTGCGGGCAACCCACTCTTTTATTAACGCCATTTGGCGTTATTTTTATATATACTTTACATTATGTTAAATTAGTTGTATAATTAACAGGTTAGCTGTCATCATCGGCAGCTCGCAGCTTGATAAAGTAGCGGCAACCGCTAATCCTACTCAGAGAGAGATATATAGATGAACATTTTACAGAAAGGAATGGCCGAGTTCATCGGCACATTCCTACTCGTTCTCGTCCCCTTGGGTCTCGCAACCCAAGGCCAAACGCTGATGGTAGTTTCGGCTGCCTTCGGCGTCACGCTGTTCATCATCGCTACCGCATTCGGACCGGTGTCGGGTGGGCATTTCAACCCGTCCGTCTCCGCGGCAATGACCCTCATGGGGAAATTGTCGCTGGGCGAGCTGCCAGTCTACTGGCTCGCTCAGAGCGCGGGCGCAGTGAGCGCCAGCTGGCTGACCAAGTCCCTCTGGGGGGTTGGCGAGGCCAAGCTCGGTGCCGCCGTTCCCGGCTCTGGTGTCAGCTGGCTGACAGTCTTCGTCGTCGAGGCTCTCGGAGCATTCATCTTGCTCCTGGTCATCTTCCGCGCCACGGACCAGACCGGCGAACCAGCCATCGCTCCGCTGGCCATCGGCCTGACCCTCGGTGCCATCATCGCCCTCTGGGGCAATGTCACCGGCGGGTCGTTCAACCCTGCCCGCTACCTAGGGCCGGCGCTCTTGAGCGGCGAGTGGAGTGCGGCCTGGGCATACCTGCTGGCACCCATCGTCGGTGGGCTACTGGCAGCAGTGGCCTACGGCATGCTCCTGCAAGGGGGCACACCACGGCCACCGGTCCAATAAAAGGCGAGTCAAAAGGCTAGCCGCCCGCTTCTGGTGAAAGTATGCCAGAAGCGGGCGGCTAGCCCGCCGCTACTTTATCTTTATCTTCGCAAATAAACACCCCTGGGTTCCCGGGGTGTTGTTCGTATAGACGGAACTGTTATTTTTTCAATGCGTTTCGCAGGGCACCGCGGGAGCGGATGTAGCTCGTTACACCGAGACCGAGGGCGCTACTGCCGACAAGACCATTGATGATTGTCTCTGGACCGGTGCTTGGCAGCTCAGAGTTGGTATGAGTCGAGAGTATATGACCGTTGCAGGCTTCGTCATCAGCCGGTTTATAGTTAGCTGCTTCGCTTTCTTTGACAGAGATTATCTTGCCAATCGTGGCATCGCAAACTGGAACCATCGTGATAACTTCTCGGCAATCACGTAGTTCACGAGAGTGTTTCGTACTGTCAAAATCAGACTTCTTGATCTCTTTGATTTCTTTTGTCTCAAGCACACAGACCCAGATCATGTCAGGTTTTGGGGATTCTTTACATGCGTTGAGATCCATAGAGTATTTACTACTATCAAAATCTGACTCTTTGATATGTTTGATATCATGTGTAGCTAGCTCACACACCCAGATCATCTTCACGACAGGTGGCTTAAGATACACGAGCGCATCATCACACTGCCTGTTGCCATTGTTGACATCTGTCGCCTCAACACACGCAGTATTTTTGATGTCACCGGCCTGATAGCGCGGTACTTTTGCTGTTATCTCAAACTCTTTGTATGCACCCGCAGGAAGGCTAACTGTGGCTGTCCAAGTCCCGTCTTTGACCACTCCCTCACTGGCTTTAATAAATGTAACGCCATCTGGTTGTGTGTCAGTAACTACTGCTTTTACAACGTCAACTTTGCTGGTGTTCGTCAGGCGGACCTGGTATGTAAACACCTGATCAACCCCCACGAGCGTACGCTCAACATTATTGACCTTTTTGATAATTGTCAGATTTGGCTTCTCTTCGGGCGGGACAGTAAATGATACGACGCAGTCCGCGCCTGCTCGGTCCCCAACGCTTGTTTTGACTACCACTCGAGCAACATACGTATCAGCTTTTGAAAAGGTCATTTCACCTGAGTTAGCCTTCAGATCAGAGGTCGTAACCGTCTTAGTTGCAACGATTGCATCCCTGCCATCCGTAACGGTGAAGACATAGCCAGTGATTTGGGCACCGTGTTCCGTAGTTGCCACGGCATCAAAACTGAATTTATTACGAGCTATAACTTGCTTCGTCAGCGATTTGCAGCTAGCAGTTGGCTGGGGCGTTGGAGTGCCCGTCACGGGGTTACCGCATGATTTAATCACTGCACCAGAAAATGCTCCGTTTGCGTCAAAAAACACATAGGCCTCAAGCTGGTCGCTCTGAAAGCTTACTGCAGGTGTACGTTGGTAGTAGGTTTTGCCATCAATCATCACGGCCGTGCTACCGGCCATAGTGTTTCGTCCAACAGTGACCGCATGGGTTGCAACCACCTCGTCACCAACCACCACTTCGCCAGTTTTTGTCACGTAGCCGGATTTGATTGTGCCAGATGTACCTTTGACCTCTGCAGAGCTAACACTGTAGTGCGCAAATACGGCAGGTACGTCACCCCTGTATTTGTCACGTAACTCAGTAAGACTATAGGTTCCACATTTGATAATGGCATTGTCGTCACAATCACGGCCGTCAGTCGCTCTAGCAAACGATGTACCCATGACAGCCACGACGCTTACCACCGCGATAGCTGCTGAGGCAGCAATCATTCTAAATTTCTTGTGCATATAGCCCCTCCATTTACTTCTTCTGAGTGTCCCCCGCCCGTCAGCAACCCTCCTCCAGGTCCCTTTGAAGTAGGACACTCAGCCAGTAAGGTCAGGTGTCATGAA